>CAXSEU010000129.1:3047-5278 GCA_964236485.1 uncultured Lichenihabitans sp.
CCCACGATGCCGAGCTTGTAGCCGATCCCCCAGGAGACGCAGGTGTCGACGTCCTCCGGGTCGATCACCCCCTCCTCGACGAGATCGACGACCTCCCGCAGCAAGGCATAGAGCACCCGGTTCTCGACGAAGCCGGGAACATCCTTCTTCACCACCACGGGCAGAAGCTTCAGGGACCGGATCAAGCCCACGATGGCGTCGAGCGTGGCGGGTGCGGTCTTCTCGCCCGCGATCACCTCGATCATCGGGATGATGTGTGGCGGGTTCGACCAATGCATGCCGACAAAGCGTTCGGGATGCGACATGAAGCCCTGGAGCTTGGTAATCGGGATCCCCGAGGTATCGCTCGCCACGATGACCTCGGGTCCGATCAGCGGATCCATGGCCTGGTACAGTTCGGCCTTGACCTCCACCCTCTCGGGCACGTTCTCGATGACGAGGTCGGCGCCCCGGACGGCCGCAGCCAGGTCCTCGCCGAAGCTGATCTCGGCAGGCCCGTCCTCGGGCAGCGGTATCCCGAGCCGGTCGAGAACGCCCGAGGCAAGGTCGATCGCCCCGCGCACCCGCGCCATGGCGGCCGGCTGCACATCGTGCAGGCGGACTGGAACGCCGCCGCGCGAGAGGGTCGCGGCGATGCCCGGCCCCATGGTCCCAAGCCCGATCAAGGCGGCCTGACGCATCAGCCTACCTGCCCTCAAACGACATTGAAGCCCACATCGCTCACGCGCCTCCGCCCAAGAACTTGTCCGTGAACACCGCATCGGTCGGCGGCACCGTCTTGAGCACGCCCTGGTCGGACAGCGTCTTCAGGGTCTGGTCCCACTGCTCCTTGCTCATCCAGCCGAGGCCGTGCGTCTTCGTGTCGGCGCTCGAGAAGGTCGAGGCGATGTCGGCCTTGAGCTGCGCCATCAGCACATCGCTCTTTCCGGCGTAGCCGGGCGCCGCCTTGGCGGTGATGTCGGCAGCTTCCTCCGGATGGGCCGCCACATAGTCGAACGCCTCCCGATAGGCCTGAACGAAGCGCCCAACGAGGTCAGGCTTGTCGGCGATCATCTTCTCCGAGGTGAACAGACCCGAACCATAGGCCTTCCAGCCGTAATCGGCACCGAGCAGGATGCTGAGCGAGCCGGGCCCGCCCGCCTTGGCCTCGAGTTCCGGCACCTCGGCATCGATGTAGCCGACGACGGTCTTGACCCGCCCGAGCAGCAGATAGCTCTCGTAGGGGGGCGACACGCTGTCGAGCGTCATGTCCTTTTCGCTGAGGCCGTTGGCGGCGAGGAAAGCTCGGAAGAAGATGTAGGTCGAGCCGGCGGGATGGATGCCGACGCTGAGACCCTTGAGATCCGCCGGTGACCTCAACGTCACGGTCTTGGCCAGCGAGACCATGGCCAGCGGGGAATGCTGGTTCACCGCTGCGACCGCCACCACGGGCACATTCTGCGAATGCGCGACCGCGAGGGTGGGCAGATCGCCAAAACCGAAATCGGCATTGCCGTTGCCGACCAGCCGCATGGCGTCGGGCGAACCCGTGCCCTTGCGGATCTCGCCGACCTCGATCCCGTGCTTGGCGAAAAATCCCTTCTCCTTGCCGACGAAGAACATGGCGTGGTTGCCACGCACGACCCAATCGAGTTGCACGGTGACCTGATCGGCCGCACACGCCTCAACGACTGGCAGTGCGGGCGCCGCCGCCAGGGTCGCGAGGGCGACGGCTCGAAGAAGGGTTCGTCTCAGCATGGTGGGTTCCCTTCGCATGGCATGGCTGTCGTGGGCATCGGTGTGCATCAGTCGAGGTTGAATTTCGGAGCCCAGGGCACGAGAACGCGCTCCAGAGCTTCGACGAGGTAGTAGAAGCCGACGCCCAGGATCGAGACGACCAGCAGAGCGGCAAAGACCAGCGCGGTATCGAGCTGGGTCGAGGCGAACTGGATGGTGTAGCCAAGCCCGGCCGAGGCACCCGCAAACTCGCCGACGATCGCGCCGATGACGCTGAAGGTGACGGCGATCTTCAGGCCGGCCATCAACTGCGGCAGCGCATGCGGCACCCGGATCTTGAACAGGATGTCGCTCGCGCCCGTACCGACCGAACGCATCAGCGCGACGAGCGATGGGTCGACCGATTCCATCCCGGCCAGCATGGACAGGGTAACCGGAAAGAAGGCGATCACGACGATCAGGCCGATCTTTGGCGCGAGATCGTAACCGAACCAAAGGATGAAGATCGGTGCCAG
>CAXSEU010000129.1:5288-8850 GCA_964236485.1 uncultured Lichenihabitans sp.
TGAAACAGCACCACCAGCGGGTAGAGGGCCCGGCCCAGCCAATCGAACCGGACGATCAGAAGGGCGAGCGCCACTCCGACGATGCCGGCTGCCAAAAAGCCGATGAGGATTTCGCGGGCCGTGACCAAGGTGGCGGCTGCCAATGCACCACCTTCACGCGCCAAGGCTTCGAGGATCGCCGAGGGTGCCGGAACCACATAGGCGGAAACGGAGAATAGCCGTACGGCGGCTTCCCATAGCAGGACCGTCACCCCGGCGAGCAGCAAGGCCGGCAGCCAGCCCTGGCTCCTGTCCGCCCAGCCTGCGCGGCGGAGTCCGGCGTCTGCGGGAATCGCCTGCGCGGTCATGGTGTGCCCCCCGGCTGGTGGCTGGCCCGCAGCATCGCGCGGAGCCGGCGCTCGGTCTGGAGGAACTCCGGCCGGTCGAGAACCGTCTCGTCGCGTGGATAGGGCAGCGGGACGTCCAGGCTCTGCACGATGCGCCCGGGATGAATGCCCAGCACATGAACCTGGCTCGCCAGCGAGATGGCCTCGCTGATCGAATGGGTGACCAGAACGATCGTTTTCCGGGTGCGCTGCCAGATATCGAGCAGCGACAGGCTCATGGCGTCGCGCGTGATCGCATCGAGCGCACCGAAAGGCTCGTCCATCAGCAGGACCGCGGGATCGAGCGCGAGGGCGCGGGCGATGGCGACCCGCTGGCGCATGCCGCCGGAAAGCTCGTTCGGCCGCTTATGACCCGCATCGCCAAGCCCGACCAGCGCCAGCATCTCCTGGGCGCGATCCCTGAGGGCCGCGCGCGACATCGCCTTGTCGGCGACGCCCCGCAGCAGGGCAGCGTTATCGAGAGCGTTCTTCCAGGGCAGCAGGTTGGCATCCTGGAAGACGAGCCCGATCATGCGCCGGCGCGCCGCCTCGCTCGGCGCAAACCCGCCGACGCTCACGCGGCCGGAGGTCGGCCGCACAAGCCCGGCCATGGCTTTCAGCAGGGTGCTCTTGCCGCAGCCCGAAGGCCCGATCAGGCACACGAAGCTCCCCTCGGGCACCGCGAGGTCGATGTCCTGCAGCACGGTCTGACGCTTCGCCCCCGCCCCCATGACGACCGAAAGAGCCTCGATCCGGATCAAAACCGTCGTGTTCGCCTGACTTGGCGCCTCCTCGACGGGTTTGACGGCTCTTAGCATCACGGCGGATGTCCCTGACTAAAGGCGTCGAGAAAGGTGCTGGACGTTGCCTATCGGGCGGCACTCGCGACGCTGGCTGCCTTCCCGGTCGCGACCTGGAACGCCGGCCGGGCCTCGATGCGGGCCATCCAGCCTTCGAGGTTCGGGAGCTCGGGCAATTCGATCGGGAAGGCCAGGCACCGGGCCAGGACGGGACCAAGGGCGATGTCGGCCAAGGTCAGGCGATCGAGCGCGAAGAACTCGCGCCCGCCGAGATGCGAATCCGCCAGGGCCAGCAGGGAGGCCAGCTCCTTCATCTGGACATCGTAGTCGGAGACGCGCTCCTCGGGGGGCTTTTTCGAGTCCTTGAAGGCCGTGAGATAGGGCGGATTGACGGAGGCCAGCAGCCAATCCATCCAGCGCTCGACAATGGTCCGCTCGGCCGGCGTCGCGCCTGTCAGCGCCTTGGCGTAGGTCTCGGCCAGATAACGCAGGATGGTGTTGGACTCCCAGACGACGGTCTCGCCATCGACCAGGGTCGGCACCTTGCCGTTCGGGTTCAGCGCCTTGTACTCGGGCGTCTGCGTGTTGTTGAACTGGCGTCCGTAATCTTCGCGCGCGTAGCGGAGCCCCGCCTCTTCCAGGCCAAACAGAACCTTCTGCACGTTGCCGGATGTTTGCCGCCCCAAAAGCCTTATCATGCTGGTCTCCGAAGCCGTTGCGAGGTCAGCCCTTCCGCGGGCAATATGCGATGGCGTCCATCTCGATCTTGGTATCGATCACGGCTCTCGCCTCAACTGTCGTGCGGGCCAGCGCCGTCCCCTGGAAGGCTGATGCAAAGACCTTGTTGTAGCGGCCGAAATCCCTGACATCCTGAAGAAAGGTCGTGACCCGCACGACATCGGCCAGGCTCGCCCCCTCTTCGGCCAGAATGCGCCTGATCGATTCGATCGTCCCTTGGGTTTCGACCTCGATCGTGCCGGCGATCATGTTGCCTTCGGGGTCTTTGGCCACCTGCCCGGAAACGAAGATGAAATCGCCGGCCCGAACCGCCGGATAGAACGGGAGATTGGGGTTCTTGGTGCCGATCGGATAGCGGTCGCCCCGGCCGCCCGCGCCGGTTTCGCTCGTCGACAGACCCGGAGCGTCTTTATCCATCAGAACACGCTCGTTTCGATGATGTCGACGCCATGGACGCGGTCGACGAGGTAGACGGTGCCGCGGGCATCGATCGTCACGTCGTTGGACGAGGGGATCGCGGCGCCGGGCGGCGCATCGGGGGTGAAGGAGCCGACTTCCTTCGGCGCGAAGGGGTCGGCGATGTCGACGAGGCGCAGGCCTTGCGCGAACCAGGCGAACGGGATCACGCTTCCCGAGAACCGCTCCGAGGGCTGGTGGCAACCCATCATCGGCGGCTGCGGCGCGCCGTCGGGATCCAGCCCCTCGACCTGCCAGGTCGCGATGGGCATGGGGGCCGCCTCATCGGTGATGTCATAGACCCAGGTGAAGGCGGGAGGCGAAGCCCGCAGCTTGGCCACGTCCTCGTCGGCCACCACCATGATGCTGCGGCCTTTCAAGCGCTGGGGGATCGGCAGACAGGTATGGGTCGGGTGGGGAAAGGCCGGGCTCGAATTCACGTGCGACACGACCTTCGGCCGGCTCATGTCGGCAATGTCGAGGATGTAGAAGCCGTGATGCCAATAGCTCACGTAAAGCCGATCGCCCATGCGCAGCGGGTGGTGGCAGCGCGGCGAGGCGCCCTCGACCCACGGGCATTCCTCGCCCCCGGCGGCCCATTGCCCCGGGATCCACCACCGGCCGACCTCGGTCGGGCGCGACGGATCCTCGAGATCGAGGATCATGACGATATTACCGACATAGCCTTCGGCCGTCGGTGAAATATAGGCGTAGCGGCCGTCGAAGTCATAGCGGTGGACACCGCGGCCACCGGAGGTCGTCCATTTGGTGATCAGCCTGGGCTCGCTTGGCCGGGATACGTCGTAGATGCCCAAGCCCCCACCAAAGTCGGCGGGACCGTTGGGGCCGAGCTTCTCGTGGTTGACGACCATGATGTCGTTCCAGACCCGCACCTTGTGCGAGTGCCATCCCTCGGGCAGATCGATGCGGGCCAGAAGCCGCGGCCGTCTCGGATCCGCGACATCGTAGATCGACGTGCCGCTCGGCCACCGCATATGGCCCACGAACAGCGTCGTCCCTTCGACCCAGACCTGGCCACCGCCCGGGCAGTCGATGTGCGACAACAACGTGGTGTTGCGGGAACTCGGCAATTCGACCTCGCCTCCATCAGGGATGTTGGGTCACCCCTCATCCGCCTTCGCTTGGCTCAGGCACCTTCTCCCTCGACTCTTCAATACAGTCTGACCACGTCCCCCGACTTGT
>CAXSEU010000130.1:0-8845 GCA_964236485.1 uncultured Lichenihabitans sp.
CCTTCAACTCCTGCAACCCGCCGAAGCCGCCCACCCCGTAATCGGAGTCCGGCGCCTCGCCGGCCGCCGCGGCTTTCAGGTCCCAGCCGGGGCAGAAGAATTTCTCGCCCGCGCCGGTGAGAATGGCGCAGCGCAGGTCCGGGTCGTCGCGGAAGTCGGCAAAGATCTCCCCCATGATGCGGCTCGTCACGGCATCGATCGCATTGGCCTTGGGTCGGTCGATAGCGACTTCCAGCACTGCGCCGAAGCGCTCCGTCTTGATGGGACCGGACATCACGTTTCTCCCGTTGCCGCCGCTACGCTTCGCTCATTCGGATCAGCGCGTCCGCCACGACCGCGCCTTCGCCTGGCCCGAGCACCAGGAGCGGATTGACTTCGAAGTCGACCAGCCGACCGGCATGCGCCTCCGCGAAAGCGACAATGGACACGATGGCGGCGATGACCGCCTCCCGGTCGCCGGATCTCCCCCGATAACCATCGATCAGCCTCGAAACCTTGAGGCGCGCCAGACCGGTGGCGATCTCCGGCCGCCCGATGGGCAACAGCAAGGTCACGGCATCTTCTAGCAGCTCGGCCAGCACCCCTCCTGCTCCGATGACGAGCGCCAGCCCGAACTGCGGATCGGTCTTGATGCCGACGATGAGTTCACAGGCGACGCCGGTGATCATGCGCTCCACCAGCACCTCGTCCGAGAGCGTGGCCATGCGGGTCGCGGCCGCGAGCACCTGGTCCTCGGTGTGAAGGTCGAGCGCTACGCCGCCAGCCTCGGTCTTGTGAGCCAGATCGGCACGGGAGGTTTTGAGCACGACCGGAAAGCCCAAGGTCGATGCGGCCGCGGGCGTGTCCATGGGGGCGCAGATTACGCTCACTGGAATGGTGAGTCCGGCGGCTCCGAGCCTGTGCTTGGCCTCGTGCTCAGTGAGCTGGCGGATCGCTTTGCACAGAGGCGGCGGGTCGTAAATCACGGGTGGGAATCGGTTCTCCGCCCAGCTTCGTCCTATCGCGGCGGCGGCTTCGAAGGCGGCGAAGGCGTCGTCGAGGCCTGCCATAGGCGCGATTCCGGCGGCGCCGAGCCGCGCCGCAAGCGCGTCGGGCACACACTCGGGCAAGCTCGCCACCACGGCCGCGCGGGCGCCCGTTCTCAGCACGCCGTCCATGAAAGCGTCGGCCGTGGTCACCCAGGAACTCGCGTCCGTGCCCGGCAGAGTGGGAACGTCCAGGATCAGCATGCCGACGTCGAAGCCGCCCGACAGCGCCGCCGCGAACGTCGCGCCCAGCTTCTGCCGGTCACCCCAGCTGAAGGTCTGATAGTCCAGCGGATTGCTGATCGAAACGAGATCGTTCAGCGTCGCCGCGACCCTGTCTTTTGTCGCCGCATCAAAGGCAGGAAAACTGACCCCCCGGTCTTCCGCCATGTCGGCCGCTAGCGCCGCCTCGCCGCCGGAGCAGCTCATCGAGACCAGCTTCGATCCTGCCGTGGGGCCGCCGTAGTGCAAGAACTTGAGGGTTTCGGCGAGAGCCGTGATGGAGCCGACCCGGGCGATGCCGAGGCGCTCGAACAGGGCATCGTACAGCGAGTCCTCGCCGCTGAGCGAGGACGTGTGGCTCATGGTGATGCGGGCGCCTTGCGGGCTCCGGCCGGTCTTCAGCGCGACGATGGGTTTGCGCCGCCTTCGCGCCGCCTCGGCCGCGCCGACGAAGGCCGTGACATCGCGCAACCCTTCGATGTGAAGGCCGATGGCCGTGATCCGGTCATCCTCGACGAAGGCCTCGACCATCTCGGCCACGTCGACGTCCGCCTGATTGCCGAGCGCGAAGACGCCCGCTACGGGAAGGGCCCGGCGCAACATGGTGAGATTGACCGTGATGTTGCCCGACTGGGCCGCGATGGCGACGCCCCGCTCGCAGGCGCCGCCGCCATGATCGTCCGGCCAGAGCACGGCGCGCGACATGAAGTTGACGTAACCGTTGCAGTTGGGCCCGAGGAACGGCATGCCATCCGCGGCTTCGACGAGCGCCGCTTGCAGATGCGTGTCGCCAGACTCGGAAAAGCCGGACGCATAGACGACCGCACCCCCGGCGCCGATCCGGCGGAGCGCGGCGATCACCTCGATGGTGGGCTCGCGCGGCACGCCGATGAAGGCCGCGTCGGGCGCCTCCGGCAGGTCGCCGACGTTCGGAACCGTCGAGACGTCGCCGACGCTCGCCCGTCGCGGGTTGACGGCGAACATCTTGCCGTCGAACCCGAGCTGCCGTGTCTTGCGAATGGCGACGTCGCATTCCTTGCCGCCGATGAAGGCGATGGAACGGGGAAACAGCAGGCGGTGGAGCGAGCGCGTCATCGGTCAGCCGCCGAGCGGACGCAGCAGGGCTCGTGATATGATGTGGCGCTGGATCTCGCTGGTCCCCTCCCAGATGCGCTCGACCCGCGCGTCGCGCCAGATGCGCTCCAGCGGCAGGTCGGACATGAGGCCCATGCCGCCATGGATCTGGATGGCCTCGTCGGCCACGAAGGCCAGCATCTCGGACGCCTTGAGCTTCGCCATTGCCATGTCCTGATCGGTCACGGTGCCCTGGTCGAACTTCCACGCCGCTTCGAACGTCAGCAGTTCGGCTGCCCTTAGTTCCATGGCCATGTCGGCGAGCTTGAAGGACACGCCCTGCATCTTGCCGATTTGCTGCCCGAACTGCTTTCTGTCGACCGCATATTGCTTGGCATGGTCGAGAGCCCGACCGGCGCGGCCAAGGCAGGTCGCGGCGACCTGGAGCCGCGTCGCGCCAAGCCACTCGTTGGCGACCTCGAAGCCGCGATGCAATTCGCCGAGAACCTGCGACTTGGGTACGCGGCAGTCGCTGAATTCCAGAATCGAATTGTTGTAGCCGCGATGCGAGACGTTCTTGTAACCCGGCCGGACCTCGAAACCCGGCGTCCCTTTGTCGATCAGGAAGGCCGTGATGCGCTTCTTCTTGCCTCGGGAGGTCTCCTCCTCGCCTGTGGCGGCGAACAGGATCACGAAGTCGGCCTCGTCCGCATGGCTGATGAAATGCTTCGTCCCGTTGATGATGAAGTCGTCGCCGCTCTCGGCGGCACCGCACGTCATGCCACGAAGGTCGGAGCCAGCCCCGGGTTCGGTCATGGCGAGGCAATCGGCACGCTCGCCCCTGACGGCGGGCAAGAGGTAGCGCTCCCGCTGCTCGCCTCGGCATGCCATGAGGATGTTGGAGGGGCGTGCCACGCAGGTCCAGTGCAGGGCATAGTTCGCCCTGCCGAGTTCCCGCTCGTAGAGGATCCAGGTCAGCGTATCGAGGCCGGCGCCGCCGACTTCGGCCGGCATGTTGGCGGCCAGCAGCCCGGCCGCGATTGCCTTGTGCTTCAACTCATCCCGAAGCTCCGGCCGTAGCACCCCCGTCGCCTCGATCTCCGTCTCATGCGGGAACAACTGGTCGACGACGAAATCGCGCGTCGTGTCCACGATCATCTGCTGCTCTTCGGTCAGCCGAAAATCCATCGGTCTCGTTCCTGCCCCTCATGTTGATGTCGTCGGATTCGGCCAAGCGATGTCACGCGCCGGGCTTTGACTTGACCTGCATGACGTGGCCGAGTTGCTTCGGGCGTGGCAAATCCTTGTGGGCCGTCCAGATGGGTGCGAGTCGCTCCAGTAGAGCCGTCGGCATCGCGGCCGCCTTGGCTGGGCCGGTCGCCACGTGGAGCAGCATCGTCTCGTTGGTGGCCACCAGGGTATCGGAGGCATCGTACATGCGGTGAAAGAGGTGAAGCCGCTTCTCGTCGCAGCCGACGAGTTGCGTGTCCACCCGCAAGGCTTCCCCGACGTGCATTTCCTTGAAGTAGTTGAGGTGCGTCTCGGCCGTATAGAAGCTGCAGCCGGCCGCCCGATAACCATCGTCGACCCCGATGAAACGCAAGAGCTCGTCGCCCGCCAGTCCGAATGCCCAAAGATAGAAGGCGTCGGACATGTGGCCGTTATAGTCCACCCAGGCCGGCAAGACTTCGGCGCGATAGAGCCTCAGCGGCGCATCCACCGGCGCATCGGAGATTTGAGGCGCCGGAGGACGCCGCGCGGCGAGAACCCCTTCTTCCCGCGCCAGCACCAGGCCGGCTCCGATTCGGTGCCGGCGGAACAGCTGCATCATCTCGACCAGCACGTCGTCCCGCTGCG
The DNA here is from genome assembly GCA_964236485.1 of uncultured Lichenihabitans sp. Lineage (GTDB taxonomy): Bacteria > Pseudomonadota > Alphaproteobacteria > Rhizobiales > Beijerinckiaceae > Lichenihabitans. The sequence goes on from CAXSEU010000130.1 coordinate 4,179, forward strand.
CCTCGATCTCGGCGACGCCCCGACCGCCGGCTTGCGCCTCGCACCCTTCGACGAGACGGCGCTCCAAGGCTTCGTTCCAGGCCGGGAACTTCAGATCCGTCCAGGGCAAGTCCAGCGTCGGATCGAACTGCTTGATGAAGTCGCGCATTCCGCCGGGGCCGCCGGCCAGGTGATAGGTCAGGAACGACCCCATGAAGGCCCAGCGGAGCCCCGCAGAGTAGACGATGGAATCGTCGATGTCGCCCGTCGAGGCGACGTCTTTGTCGAGCACATGCAGGGCCTCGCGCCACAGCGCCTCCTGCAGGCGATCGCACACGTAGCCTTCGATCTCGCGCTTGAGGCGCAGTACATGCATGCCGATCGCTTCGAAATAGGCTCCGGCCCTCGCCATAGCATCGTCGGACGTCTTTTCGCCGGGCACGGTTTCGACCAAGGGCAGCAAGTAGACCGGATTAAACGGATGACCGATGATCACCCGCTCTGGATGGTAGCATTCGGACTGCAGCCGTGTCGGCAGGAACCCGGACGAGGACGAGGAGAGGATCACGTGCGGCGCCGCGATCGCGTCCATGTCGCGCAACAAACGGATCTTCAGATCTTCCCGCTCGGGCGCCGCCTCGTGGACGAGATCCACCTTGGAGGCCATGGCCGCGAGATCGGTCGTGAACTTCAACTTCCCCTCGGGTCCAGCGTCGGAGCCCAGGAGCTTCCTCATCGCGGGCCAGGCCACGTCGATCGCGGCGCGCAGCTTCAGCTCAGCGGCCGCCGAGACGTCATAGGCGATCACGTCGTAGCCCCGGATGAGCAGACGCGCCGCCCATCCCGCACCGATCAGACCCGTCCCGGCGATCCCGACCGTCCTGATGAGCGTCATGGCTTCGCTCTCTCCGCGCTGAACCGTTTCCGGTCTAAAGGCCGGCTGACCGGTGTGCTATCCCCCGACCGAAACGCAGAGGCGGGGGCTCGACGCGACCCCAGCAGCGGCTCAGCCCTTGCGCAACAGCCGCGCGGCAAAAAAACCATCGAGCCCCTGCAAAGGCGGTTCGCGTCGAGCCATGAAGTGCGGCAAGGTTCGCAGTTCCCCGAGCGGCGTGATGCAGCCCTCGAGGCCGCCGACCTCGTCCGCCGCTACCGGCGACCTCGACATGTCGGGGTTCCGGCGCAGCAGCGCCGCGATCTGCGCCTCGCCCTCCTCCGGCTCGATCGAGCAGACGCAATAGACCAGCCGACCGCCGGGCTTGACCAGCAGCGCGGCCCGGTCGAGCATCTTGGCCTGCAACGCCGCAAGCAGCGGGATGTCGGACGCGCGCTTGGTCCAGCCCACGTCGGGGTGACGCCGCATCGTTCCGGTGGCCGAACAGGGCGCGTCGAGCAGCACGGCGTCGAAGGGCGGGGCCTGGAAGGTCGCGATATCGGCGACCTTTGCCTCGGGCGTGTAGCCAAGCCGCTCGAGATTGATGGCGAAACGCTTCAACCGCTCGGCCGACCTGTCGACGGAGACGACCTGGGCGCCAGATGACAAGAGTTGAGCCGTCTTGCCGCCCGGCGCGGCGCAAAGGTCGGCGATCCGTTCGCCGGACTCGGCGCGGATCAGCCTGGCCGGGAGTGCCGCAGCGGCGTCCTGGACCCACCAGGCTCCCTCGGCATAACCCGGTAGCTCAGGCACCGGAGTGTGCACCCTGAGACGGATCGAACCCGTGTCGACCACATCGCCTTGCAGCTTTTCGGCCCAGCTTTCGGCATCTTGCTTAACCGTGATGTCCAGCGGCGCTTCCCGCCGGTGGATCTCCGCAATGGCCTCCGCGGCTGCCTCGCCGTAATGCTTGCGCCAGCGAAGGGCGAGCCAACCGGGCGTGTCCACGAAGGCATCACCGGGCTCGACCGTGTCCTTCTGCCGCGTTACGTTGCGGGCCACCGCGTTGGCCAGCGCCGCGAATGGCGCCGCGGCGGGGTCCAGGCGCACGGCCTGTACGCAGGAGTTTACCGCCGCATGGTCCGGCACGTCGAGATAGAGGATCTGGGCCGCGGTCACGATCAAGATCCATTCGAGCGTCCCGCACTTACGCGGCCACCCTTTATCGAGGCACTGCGCGAGCAACCTCCTGATCGTTCCCAGCCGACGGAGCGAGACCGTGGCTATGGAGCGCGCAAGAGCCCTATCGCGGTCCGCCAGCGGACTGAGTCTGGGATGGCTGGTCGCGGCATGGGCGGCGTCCTCAAGGCTTCGAGCCATGCCGACCACATCGGCCAGGATGAGAGCCGCTGCGATGCGGGGCGCCAATCCCATGGGCAATTCCACCGGCGGTGCGGATTGCGGCGAACCCGGCCGAGGCCGATTGTTCCGACGGGGCGGTTTCTGTTCCATTCCTTGCAGGCCCTCGTCCTAGCGCAGCTTGCGGTTCTCTGGCCTGTGCCTCAAAGCTTTTTACTCTCCTTCATTAGGGGCGTCACTGGCACCCGTCCCATATACCGTTTCCCGCGCCAGGCGCCATATGACCACAATGGACCGCGCATCGCGCGTTGATTCGGGCTCCGGCGTGAGGAATGCTGGATCAAGCGCAAGGCGAGATACGATGTCCTCTGAACCCGCATGCAGCCGGCATCCCGACAAAGACTCCAGCTCAAGCGCCACGAAGCCTGCTATGCAGCGGCGTCCGCCGGACGGCGCCGCGAAGCGCGCACTAGAAGAGGCGAGCGCACGGAGCTCTGAAGGGAGTTCCTCGAAAAACCCGCCTGAGCTCGAGGGCCGCGGCGGGTTGGATCCGGTTCGTTACGGCGACTGGGAAGTCAAAGGGCTCACGTCGGATTTCTGATCGCCCTCCCGCCGCCTCTCAAGCCTTTAGCGAGGCTCAGCGGGCTTGGTGTCACCGCTGGCCGCGCCAACGTCGCGCATTGCAGTCCTGGCATGCTCCCCAGCGTCGCGAACGAGGCCCTTCAGGTTATCGGACGAAAGGCCATGGTCGGCGGCACTGTGCTTGAGGTTCTCCGCAGTCCTCGCGGCAACCGACTTCAACTCGTCGATTTCCCCCTGGGCGGCTTCCTGAGCGGCCTGCCGTACCGAAGAACTGGTACCGCCCATCCATTCGTCTTCTACATCCGTGCTAGGAAGGGCAGCCCCTATCGCGGCACCCACGGCAACACCAAGGGCGGCGATGATGAGGGGCTGCTCGCGCATGGCTCCACTCAGGTCCGACATGCCCTTCGAGGACGGTCGCCTCATAGTTCCCATCGATCTATCCATTGTGTCCTTCACTGTCGTGAGAGAGGAATCAAGAGCCGCACGCCTAAAGCGAGGCCCGGCGGTTACCTTTCGAGGAGGAGACCAGAGCACAGAAGAGCTTTCCGGCTCGGGCAAGGTTCGAACGGGTGACGCGGGGGCTGCGCCAAGCCGGTCGGTGCGGGCACCCGACGTAAGAACCTCAAGTCTTGGCCTCCGGCGCAGTCCGGCACCTGAACCGACGCCAAGCACCATGGCGCATCCAGCGCCGATGAGCAGGGCTGGAATGGGGTTTTCCCGCGCCAGTGCGTAAAGGCCTTCCACCAGGCTGTTGGCGCCGACTTTCGCGTTGCTGACAACTTCCACGATGACATGCTCGGGCTTCAGGTTGTCGCGCAACTGATCCAGCGTATGAGCAAGACCCGCGCGAACGTCTTCAGCCTCATGCTCGACTTCGCTGGAGGTTTGCTTGTGGATCTCACTGCTCATCGGACTTGTTCCTTCACGACGTCAGCATCTTTGCCAAGCTGGGAGAACGACCGCCGCGGCGCGAGATTATCCGCTGACAGCTGCTTCAAGGCGAAGTAGATCGCGACCCCGGCACAGATGGCAATCACGATCCCGACGATGAAATAGGCCAGCCAAGCTGCTACGCCGAGGGCGATCAAAACCTCGACGACGCCGATCAATAGCAGAAAAACAGCGGTGAGAAGAAGCACCGCAGCAACCAGCATGACCACGACGGCGCGAACCGCCATGGAGATTTTCTCGCTCAGTTCCGTGCGGACCAGCCGGATCTCGGTCTCGAAGAGCGTCGTAATCTGCGATAGCGCATCGGCGAATAGCGCTGGGGTCGAAGGCCGGCCTGTTGCCTCGCTGCTCATTGGCGTGCCTCCTCACGCGATCTCAAACGGACCGAACGCCAGGCGGGCTCGCGCCCCCTGCCGGAGCATCGCTTTTCAGGAAGCGCGCGAGCAGGAACCCCGCCAAGACCGCGCCGCCGAAGAGGGCCACAGGCTGGCGACGTCCGAAGTCGGTCAGCGTCGCAAGGACATCGGAGATGTCACGGCTCCGAATGTCTTCGGCCACGTGGTCGACGCTCTCGGCAGCTGACGCCATAAGCCGTGCGAGTTGCGGGCTCGTCTGTCTCAGGTCGCCAGCCGCCGACTTCGCGGCCCGTGCGACCCCAGCCACCTGATCGGCTCCAGCGGTTTTTTGCTGGTCAACGATCTCGGTGAGGCGCGTCCGCGCCTCCTCGGCCAGGGCGGCGACCGTCGATTTGGCCTCTTGCGCGGCCTGGCTAGCCTGATCCTTCAGAGTCTCGGCAACGGGGCGCGTATCCGCGGCCAACTTCTTCGCAGCGTCTGCCACCCCTTGCGGTGCCGTTCCCTGGGCTGGGGCTGCCTGGGGCATGGGAGGTTTCACGGCATAGGGATCTTGGCCGGGGGCC
>CAXSEU010000131.1:0-8819 GCA_964236485.1 uncultured Lichenihabitans sp.
CGGCACGCGCGGCATCTCGTTGTTCCTGGTGCCGAAGTTCCTGGTTGGAGCGGACGGCGCTCTCGGCGCCCGCAACGACGCCACCTGCACCGGCGTCGAGCGCAAGCTCGGCATGCACGCGGCACCCACTTGCACCATGAGTTTCGGACAGGACGGCGGGGGTGCGACCGGCTACCTGGTGGGATCGGAAGGCCGGGGCCTCCACGCCATGTTCACGATGATGAACCAGGCGCGTCTGGCTGTGGGGCTGGAAGGCGTCGGGGCGGCCGAGCGCGCCACCCAGCAGGCAACGAGGTTCGCGGCCGAGCGCATCCAGGGCCGTGCCCCGAAGGCTGCCGAGCCGAGCCCCATCTTGGATCATCCCGACGTGGCACGGATGTGCATGACCATGCGCGCCTTGACGGCGGCGGCCCGGGCGATCTGCTATCGGACCGCTCACGCGCTCGACGAAGCGAAGGCCGGAACACTCGAGGCGATGTCCCGGGCCGCGCTGTTGACGCCCATCGCCAAGGCTTTTTCGACCGACGCTGCCAACGAGGTGGCGTCGCTGAACATCCAGGTCCACGGCGGCATGGGCTACATCGAGGACAGCGGCGCGGCGCAGATCGCCCGCGACATCCGCATCACCTCGATCTACGAGGGCACCAACGGCATCCAGGCGATCGATCTCGTCACCCGCAAGATCAACCTCGACAACGGAGCCGCGCTGGCGCGTGAAACCGCGGCCATGCGAGCGACCCTTCGGCACCTCTCGGCCGCGGACGGCTTCGGCGCCAGCGCGCTCCGGCTCGGGGAGGCGCTCGACGCTTTGGAGCGCGCCACCGCCTCGCTGCGGGCGCGGCCCGACGCCCTCGTCGGCGCCTTTTCCTACCTCCGGCTCTGTGGCCTGACCTGGGGCGGCGCCGCGCTGGCGCGGAGCGCACTGGCGTCGGGAACGGACCGCGAGCGCATCATCTGCCGCTTCTTCGCGGAGCAACTGTTGCCGGCGGCGAGCGGCCTCGCCACGATCGTCATAGTGGGAGGGGACGGGGCCTCGGAGTGGAGCAAGGTCTTGCAAGGAGGGTGAGGCGGGGTCGGACGCGTCCCGCCGATGCCGCTCAGGACCCGTCGACCAGCACGTCGAAGATGCGCCCGGCGACTTCCGGCCAGGCGTAGGATCGCAAGACGGTCTTGCGGCCGTTGCGGCCCATCTCGTCCGCCTTTTCCGCGTCGTCGAGTATTGCTTCCAGGGCGCCCGCCAATTCCGCGTCGCTTTCCGCGAGGAGGCCCGTGCGCCCCTCCTCGACAAGTTCGCGAAAGGAATAACAGGCGCGATTGGCGATCACCGGCTTGCCGAACAGCCAGGCCTCGCAAAGCACGATGCCGAAACTCTCGCTGGTGCTCATACTAACGAGGGCCCTGCACTCGCTCAAGGCGCCGCGGATGACGTCGCGCGGCTGGCGTCCGAGGTAGACGACGCCCTCTCGGTCGATCATCCGCCCATCCTCGTCGGGTCCGATCAGCACCAGGTCGACATCGTATCCGCGCCCTCGCAGGGCCGCATGGGCCGCGATGATCCGCTCATAGCCTTTCGACGGCGTCTTGCGACCCAGGACCAGGAAGAACGGGGCGGTGCCGGCATGAACCTCGCGGAACCGTTTTGCCGCCGAGACGTCGCCCTGCTCCGTGGTCCGAACCCCGCCGCCCGGCACGATGTCAATTTGGCCGGAGACGCCGAGCCGGTCGGCGATCGAGCGTGAGAACAGCAGGGAGCTGTCGGCGTTGTCGAACGCCTCCATGTAGCGCCGCCAGTGGTAGAAGCGGTCGTCGCCGTGGAAGTGCGGCAAGGTGACGACGCGGGGCCTGTCCGGGAAATGCAGCAGCGTCTCGACCGTCCGGGGGATGACGTCGAACGGGATGCCCTGAACCAGGATGGTGTCGTAATCCTCCCGGTGCGAGGCGATCCAGCGCTGCATGGAAGCGGAGTGCGGGCCGCGCACGGCAGCAAAGTCCGCCTCGACGGCGGGGCTGTTGCGACGCCCCAACCCATTCAAGGCCGATACCCAGTCTTCGAAAAACTCGGTCCGGAGGTGCTGGTCCTTGTCTTCACTGAGATCGGCGAGGCTCTCGCCGAGTTCGGCCATCGCCTCGCCCTCCCCCGGCGCCGCGTCGCGCCTGTCGATCAGGACGCTGGCGGCTTCGAGCAGGATGCCGAAGGGACGATGATCGCCGTCGGCGTGGTGCTCATCCACGGCGCAATGAACGATCAGGGCATCGCCTTCCGTGACACGGGGAAGTGCCACGTTGACGGTGAACCAGGTGCTCAGATGCTGCTGATATTCGGCGACAATCTCCGGCACGAGTTCGTGGGTTACCCGGATCAGGGTCATGGTCAAGCTCTTGGGACGATCCCCGAAGCCGACGAGGCGCAGCGTGCTGGCATCGCGGGGGAGCAGCAGCGAGAAACTCGGCGAGGTCCACCGGCGTACCCCTCCGCCGTGGTTTTCGGGCCAGTAGAAGCCGCTGAAGAGGCGGAGCCGGTTTGGCTCGGCCATCGACTTGGCGAAGGGCAGGTAGAGATCGAACTCGCTCGCCGACCAGGCCCGCTGCAGGCGGCGGCACCGCTCCAGCACGTCGGAATCCGGCAGCACGTCCGGCGGGAAGAAATGCGACCTGTCGAATAGTTCCGCGATGCGCGAGGAGGCGCCCGCGTTCGCCTCCGTGATGCGGCAGCCGAAATGATGCTCGTTGGTCAGTTGCCCGACGTCCACCGCCGCGAGGTCGATGCGTTCGAAGCGCGGGCGCAGGAGTTTCAGCACTTCGATCAGGTACTCCTCTGCGCCGCCGAGCGCAGGCTCGGTGTAGCGGTAGGTGACGACCAGCAACGATCGGCGCGGGGGGTCCGGCCGCTCACGCGCTTCCTCGATGATCCGGTTCAGCCTGCCCGCGTAGGGCGCGACGACGGCCTCCCAGCTCAGTCTCTCCCTGGCATATTGCTGCGCGTTGGCTTGCTGGCGCTGACGAAGGTCAGGGTCGGAGAGCAGTTGCCGAAGCGCCTTGGCGAATTCGCCCCGCTCGACCACCGCTCCGGCATCGTGGCGTTCGACATCGACACCCCGGGCTCCGCTGGCCGTGCTGATGGTGGCCAGCCCGTGCGCCATGAAGTCGGGAAGCTTGAGGCTCGATCCTCCCCCCGATGCTATGGGATTGAGGGCGATCGACCAGCCCCCCAGGATTTCCGTCTTGGCCTCTTCATCGACGATGCCATGAAGGACGACATTGCCGGGAACGGCCTCGCGCAACGCTTCGCCGACTCCGCCGAGGAGCTCGAAGGCAACCGACGGGAAGGCCGGAGCCAGATGCCCGACGATGAAGGACGCGGCGTCCACGTTGGGACCGTGGCTCGATCCCATGAAGCCTACCGTCGGACGACGGCCATGGTCCGCCTGCCGGGACCGGTCCGACGGGTCCCGGGCCGGGAGCGCACTGCCGTTGACCACGACCAGCGTCTCGACGCCGGCTTTGGCGAAATGGCTCGCATCCGAGGCGGTGCAGCACACGACCAGCGTCGCGCGGCGCGCCAGCCGCTCCTCGAGACGTCGCACGAATTCGCCGAATGGCCTCCCCGCGGAATGCGCATCGAGCATGGCGACGCGATGCTCCGCCTCGACGTTATGGGCGGAATAGATGACCGGGATGTCAGGCCTGACGGTGTCGATCACGTCGAGGATCGGCGCCATGTAACAATGCTCGAAGATCAGCGCCTTGGCTCGGCTTGCCACCGAGGCCGCGATGTCGCCGATGAGGCGGCTCGACCCGACGAACAGCGCCCCGACGCAATCGTTGACAGAGAGGGGCTGCCCCTGATTCGAGGCCTCCTCGAAGGCCGCGTGTTCGCTCGTTTTGGGAACGACCACGTGGAGCAGATGCGGGCTCAGGAGAACGATGTCGCATGGCGTGCCGAAAGACAGCAGGACCACGTCGGCCTCGAGGTGCGCGAGCAGACTCCGGATGCGGGCCTTGCCGCCCCAGGAGGCGTCCAGCACCGGATAATCGTTGAAGGCCAGGACGAGCGGCCGCGCCCCGGGAGCCGCTTCGGCGATCGAAGCGCAGATGCCGTCCGCCATGCGCGCGGCGATGCGTCCCCAGGTATAGCGCTCCGTCACGAAGGCCTGTCCGACGCGGCCCATCCCTGCGGCGCGTTCCGGGTCCGAAAGCATCGCCCTGACGGCGGCCGGAAAGGCCTTCCGGTCCACGATCACGGCATGGTGGCCTGACTCGAGTTCGAGACCTCGAACCCCGCCCGGGGTGCTGAGCAGCGGAATGCCGGCTCCCAGGGCTTCCAGCGCCTTGAGGCTGGTGCCAGACCCCAGCACGACCGGATTGAGGAAGAGATCGGCCTCCACCAGCAGACTGAGCTTCGTCGCTTCGTCGAAGGGGCCGTGAACCAGGACATTGTCCGGCAGGGAGGGGGATGCGATGGCCTGGCTGATGCCGTCCGCGATCACGAGGTCGAAGTTTTTCAGCGCGGGTGCCATGGTGATCAGGGCATTGGCAGTTTTGACGTTGGGGTGATGTGCCGACCCGAAGAACAGCAGACGCGGCCGCCCGCCTTCGGGGGCGCGTCTCGAGTCGCGGCGGAACGTAACCGTGGTGAGCTCGGTCTCGTCGAACCCGTTCGGGCAGAGGCCGAGTTTCGTCGACGGCACCCCGTAGAACAGCCTGAACTTGTCGAGATCCGCCTGCGCGGTCGCGAACACTTGCCGGGCCCGCCGTACGAGATTGCCTTCGAGCCGTGTGAGCTTCAAGAACGCGGTCTCGAAGCCGCTGCCATGCACGATGGCGCTGAGCAGGCTCGCTTCGAAATTGTGGGAATTGTAGAGTTCCTTCTGCGCATGAAGACCGTCTGCGAAGATCGGTTCGGAGAACGGGAACTCGTGGATGATGTAGTCGGCCGAAGGCGCGAAGGTCTGGGCGGCCTGCCGCAAGGCGCAGCTTGGATCGTTGACCGCGAGGGCGAAGGCCAGGCCCGACAGATCACCGTGAATGCCCGACTTCTCCAGCTTGGCGTAGGCGTTCCGCCAAAGCTTGTCTTTGGGAAACCGGATCTCGCGGAAGTTCTGCGTATGGAAGAACTCCTCCTGACGCGCCCCGAAGTCGGTGGAGGTCAGGAGCGTCACGTTGAAGCGTTCCGACAAGGCACGGTAAAGGTTCAACAGCCTCAACTCGCCGCCGCTTGCCGGAGGGTTGAAGGCCGGGAAAAAGCATATGGCCAGAATGTTCTTCCGCATTACTGGTCCATCGCGGTTCTGATTTCCAAGGTCTCGAGCTTCGCGGACTGCCTCGAAAGCCATTGACTGCTCTGCGGAACGATGACCACGCGTGTCGTCCGGTTGAGGAACTCGTCGGAGGCGGCCAGGGTCTTGAGCAGTTCCGTCGGCCTGAGGTAACCCTCGCGCAGCATCATGACGTAATTGCCCCGACCCGCATCGTCGGCGGGGCGTTCGAGGATGGTCGCATAGGCGTTTTCGACGAACCTCGAGATTTCCACCCCGGCGTCGAGGGCAGCCCTATAGCGGAACGGCGCGCGAGAGTTCTGCCGAGCGAAGACGTAGTAGGCGCTGGGCTGGCTGATCGCGTCCTCGACCATATGGCTGCCGCCGACGAGGTGCTGGATGCCTGTCGTTGGCAGCAGCGCATGGGTGCCGGCCATGTCGACCGCTTCTTCCGCCGGCGCTTCGAACCGAGGGCGATCCTGGGATCGCGGCGCCTCGGCCTGCTCCGGATGCCGCAACGCGTAGGCGATCTCCTGAAGATAGCCCGAGACGAGTTCGTCGAAGGAAGTTGCCATTGGCTATGACATCTCGTCTCTTTTCATGACAATCATAATGCCGGCATGGGGCGCCGGAATTCAAGCCGACGGCGGCAAAGCGGTAAACGCTGCCGCGCCTTCGCGTTGTTCCCTGCGGACTACCTCCGACGCTCGACCCGCAACGCGGTCCAGGCGTCGAGACGCCCGCGGAGCTCCTGCTCGAAGCCACGATCCGTCGGCCGGTAGACCTCCTGCCGCCCGATGGCGTCGGGCCAATAATCCTGGCCCGAAAAGGCCTCCGGCTGATCATGGTCGTAGAGATAGCCGACGCCATAGTTCTCGCGCTTCATCACCTTGGTCGGCGCATTGAGGATGGTCCTGGGCGGCACCAGGGACCCATGCTCCTTGGCGAGGCGCACCGCCGCCTTGTAGGCAAGGTAGGTGGCGTTGGATTTCGGCGCGCTCGCCAGATAGATGACGCACTGGGCCAGCGCCAGTTCACCCTCCGGGCTGCCCAGGAAATCATAGGCGTCCTTGTCCGCATTGGCGACCACGAGGGCCTGAGGGTCGGCGAGGCCGATATCCTCGGAGGTTATGCGGACGAACCGGCGCGCCAGAAACAGCGGGTCCTCGCCGGCATCCAGCATACGGGCGAGATAGTAGAGCGCGGCATCGGGGTCCGATCCACGCACCGTCTTGTGCAAGGCGGAGATCAGGTTGTAGTGCCCGTCCTGCGACTTGTCGTAGAGCGGCGCCCGGCGCTGCACGGCCTCGATCAACCGGGCCGTACCGAAGGTTTCGCCGGGCCGCGCCGCGCGCCAGACGTCCTCGGCGAGGTTGAGCAGGGCGCGGCCGTCGCCATCCGCCATCCGGATCAGGCTCTCCCGCGCATCGCGGTCCAGCGGGAGGTTCCGCTTCTCCGCCGCCTCGGCCCGGCCCAGCAGGGCATCGAGCGCCGGGGTGTCGAGCGGGCGGAACACCAGGACGCGAGACCGCGACAGGAGCGCACCATTGAGCTCGAAAGAGGGGTTCTCGGTCGTAGCCCCGACGAGGACGATCGTGCCATCCTCCATGACCGGCAGGAAACTATCCTGCTGGGCACGGTTGAACCGGTGGATCTCGTCGACGAAGAGCAGTGTGCCCCTCCCGACGCGCCGACGCCCGCGCGCCTCCTCGAAAAGCTTCTTGAGTTCGGCGACGCCGGAGAAGATCGCCGAGACCTGGACGAAGTCGAGCTTCACTGCCCCCGCGAGCAGACGCCCCACGGTGGTCTTGCCGGTGCCGGGCGGGCCCCAGAAGATCAGCGAGCCGGAGGACCCGCCATCGAGGAGGCGGGTCAGGGCACCCTCGGGACCGATCAGATGATCCTGCCCCGCGACGTCGGCGAGGCGCTCCGGCCGCAGCCTGTCGGCCAGGGGCCGGGCGAGAGCTTTGTCGAGACCCGCATGGGCGAAAAGATCGGTCATGATGCTTCGTGGGATCCTTCGCGCGGGGCGCGCCTCCCAGCCATCATGCCTGCCCGTTTCCGCTTCCGCCACCGGGGCGTCGGCGTATCGGATCCGCGAAGCGCCGCCGCCCGCCCTACCCCCCGAGTTCGGTGCGGATCACCTGCCCGTCGCGTTCCAGCGTCACCTGCCAGTAGTCGGCGCGCGCCGCCGTTGTGCGCTCCATCACCTTGGTCGAGGTGATCTTGGTGTTGTTCAGCGCCAGGATGACGTCGCCCTTTTGCAGGCCCGCATCGGCGGCATTGCTGCCATCCTCGACATCGGCCACCACCACGCCTTCCCGCGTCCCATTGAGGGAGAAGTCCTCCCCGACGGCGGGCGAATTGTTGACCACCGTGAGCCCCGAAAACGGCGTGCGGTTGCTCAGCCTGACGGGCTCTCGCGGCGGCGTTTCGGGGGCAGCCACGAGCCTCACGCTCAGCGGCACGTCACGGCCGTCGCGGCGCACCGTGACCCTGGCAAGCCCCCCGAGCGGCTTCGTGGCCAGCCTGTAGCCGAAGCCGTCGGGATCGTTCACGGCTTGCCCGTCGACCGCGACGACGATGTCGCCGCGCTTGACGCCGGCCAGCGCCGCCGGGCCATCGTTGCGGACATCGGTCACGAGCGCGCCGTCGGGACGCTCGAGCCCGAGCCCCTCCGCGATGTCGCGGGAGATGGTCTGCAGCGACGCTCCGAACCAGGCGCGGCAGACCTGCGTCTCGCCGTTCCGCGCCGCCGCGACCACCCCCTTGACCATGTTGACCGGAATGGCAAAACCGATGCCGACACTGCCCCCCGACTGCGAGTAGATCGCCGAATTGATGGCGATCAGGCGCGCCTTCATGTCCACCAGCGCGCCGCCGGAATTGCCCGGATTGATCGCCGCGTCCGTCTGGACGAAATACTGGTAGTCGCTCGAGCCGATCTGCGTCCGGGCCAGGCCCGAAACGATGCCCTGCGTCACCGTCTGTCCGACCCCGAAAGGATCGCCGAGCGCGAGAACGATATCCCCCACCTCGACGGCGTCGGAATCACCGAGTTCGAGAACCGGCAGGCCGCTCGCGGCCTTGAGCTTCAGCACCGCGAGGTCGGTGTGCTTGTCGGCCAACGCCACGGTCGCGGCAAATTCCCTGCGGTCCGAGAGAGCGACTCTGATGTCGGTCATGCCTTCGATGACGTGGTTGTTCGTCACCACGAGTCCGGCCGGATCGACGATGACGCCGGAGCCCAGCGACTGAGCCGTGGGACCGCCGGCACGCGGCGCGACGCCATCGCCGAAGAACCGGCGAAAGACGGGATCGTCGAACAGCGGGTTGCGGGGACGCTTGTCCGTGCGCGAGGCATAGACGTTGACGACGGCCGGCTGCGCGGCTTTCGCGACGGGGGCGAAGGACAGGACCACGTCGGCTTTGCTCTGTGGCACCGTGCGTTCCTCGGCGCTGGCCGGCGGGCCCGCGAGCATGGCGGCCAGGAGGAGGGCCGACACCGCATGCCCGCGCGGCCTCATCTTCCCCATATCGGTCTCCCAGACGAATAAAGGCCGA
>CAXSEU010000132.1:0-8781 GCA_964236485.1 uncultured Lichenihabitans sp.
CTGGCTAGGAGATCGCTGGCTGCCGAAACGATCCGTGCCCGCGCGTCGTCCCGCGGCGTCATGGGACGGCCGCTCCCCCGTCGCGCACCCGTCGCGCGATGAAATCGGCCAAGGCTTCCGCGGGCCCGGCGTCCAGCAGCGGCGCTTCGAACGAGGCGAGGACAGCCTTCCAGATGCCGTTGGCCCGCGCCGTCGCGGTTCTGCCGCCATCCTCGGACCACTCGCCGAAATTGCGCCGGTCGGAGACGAGCGGCGTGTAGAAGGCCGACTCGTAGCGAGCCATCGTATGAGCGGAGCCGAAGAAATGACCGCCGGGCTCGACCTCCGCGATGGCCTGGAAGAGGTCGTCACTTTCCTCGTTGGCGCCCAAAAACAGCTCGGCCATGACCTGCAGCATCTCGATGTCGAGGATGAACTTCTCGAGCGAAGCCGACAGCCCGCTTTCGAGCCAGCCCGCACTGTGGATCAGCATATTCACCCCGCCGAGGAGCGACGCCCAGATCGAGTTGAGAAACTCGTAGGTGGCTTGCGCGTCCGGCGCGTTGGAGGCGGTGGCGGCCGAGCCGCGCCAGGGTAGGCCGACGTGCCGCGCCAGTTGCCCGGCCCCGAAGGCGGCACGGATGAACTCCGGCGTGCCGAAAGCCGGCGAGCCCGACCGCATGTCGACGTTGGAGGTGAAGGAGCCGTAGACCACCGGTGCCCCGCGTCTGACGATCTGCGACAGGGTGACGCCGGCGAGCGCCTCTGCATGCTGCAACGCGAGGGCGCCGGCCACCGTGATAGGCGCCATGGCGCCGGCCAGCGTGAAGGGGGTGATCACCGCGGCCTGGCCGGCTTCGGCGAAGTCTATGATGCCCTGACACATGGGGACGTCGAGCTGCCGGGGCGAGTTCGTGTTGATCACCGTGTAGCACCAGGGCCGCGACGTGAACGCTTCTTCGGTCAGTCCGCGCGCCAGGCGGATCATCTCGAAGATGTCCCGCGCCTGCGCCGTGCCGCGCGCGAAGGCGACCAGCGGCTTGTCGCTTAGTTCGAGCTGGCCCTGCGTCAAGGCGTAATGCCGGAACTGGGTCGGGACATCCTGCGGCTCGACGCTCGGGGACTGCAGGTGGATCACCTCGAAATGCTGGGAGAGCCTGATGAAGTCGCGCGTGTCCTCGAGGGTGCCCGGTCGCTTGCCCCGGTCGATGTCGGTGACGTGGGGCGGACCGCCGACACCCAGGAACAGGACGTTGGCGCCGCCGACGAGAACGTCTCGCCCCGCGTGGCCGCCCGCGAAGGTGAAGGCCCGGGGCGCTCCGGCAAGGGCGTCCTCGACGAGGTCGCGGCCCAGAAAAACCATCTGGGTTCCCTCGTCGACTTTCGCTCCGGCACGGCGGTAGTGGTGCCTCGCGGCGGGGTTGAGGACACGCATGCCCAGGTCTTCGAGCACCCTGAGAGCGGTCGCGTGAACATGCGCCAGTTCATCGTCCGAAAAGGCACGCTGCGGCTGCAGGGGATTGACGAGGGCTCGATAGGCAAGCTTGCCGGCGGGAACCCCGACGCCTGCCTCGCGCCTCCCCCGACGCCCGCGCACGCTCATCGCCCGCCCCCCGCCCCCCGCTCCACCCATCCCGGCCGCACGGCAACCCCGAACCGGCCGAACCCACCGCCCGGAGCGGTTCGGTACGGCGCCTGGCCGCGATGTTCTCGCCGCAGCCGCCAGCTTCCGCCCGAGGACAACCGGTCGAGCCTAGCGCTTTCCCGCCGCTTGTCGAGGTCGACGGCGCCTCCCTTGCCCGTGCCGTCCGAGTGACGATGAGGGCTCACCCGTGCGAAGCAGCGAGGAGGCGGACGCTGGAGCCGGGTGGCGCGGCGATCGAGTGCCGCGCCACCAGCCGGCATTCCATCTTCAGCTTCCGGAACTTGCGATCGCCTGGGGGATGGCCGGCGAGATCGAGCAGCCGTGTCACGGCCCACCGCCCCATGGCATCGTGCGGCAGCTCCACGGTGGTGAGCGGCGGGCACATGTCGGCCGCCAGGATCTCGTCGTCGAAGCCGACGATGGACACGTCGTCCGGAACCGACAGGCCGCGGGCCCGGACGGCCTCGTAGGCCCCGACGGCCATGCGGTCGCAGAAACAGAAGATGGCGGTCGGCGGGTGGGGGAGGTCGAGCAAGCGGTGGGTTTGTTCCCGGCCGCTGGCCAGGGTCCAGCCGCCCGACAGGATCAGCCTTGGGTCTGCCGCCACATCGTAGGTTGCGAGCGCCTGGCGATAGCCGCGAAGCCGGTCGCGCGCGGCCTCGATCCAGTCCTCCCCGTTGACCATGGCGATCCGCCTGTGGCCCGCGTCGAGCAGTGCGGCGGTGGCCGCGAACCCGCCCGCGACGTCGCCCGGCACGATCGACGGAAAGGGGTCGCCGGGGGCGTGGCAGTTCAACAGCACGGTTGGAATGTCGAGGAGGCGTGACGGTGGCTGGACAGCCTGGGTCAGCAAGGCCGCATAGATGATGCCGACCAGCGGCCGGGACCCGAGATAGTCCAGCGCCTCCGTCTCGCTCTGGACGTTTCCCTGCGTACCGAACACCGACAGCAGGCAGGCGTTCTCGGCCGCCTCGTCCCGCGCCCCCTCGATGAGGCTGGCGGCGTGCGGGGAGGTGGTCAATTCGTTGATGACGAATCCGACGACGCCGTTGCCCGAGCCCGACCGTTCGACTTTGGCGTAGCCGAGTTCCTTGGCGACGGCGAGCACCCGCTCCCGCGTGGCGCGCGATATACGGGTCCCGGGGACGTTGTTGAGGACGAGGGAGACCGACGCCTGCGAGATCCCCAGCCGGGCCGCGACATCCGACATCGTCGGTCTTTTAGGTGAGTCGGACACTGTGTCGCTCGCGGCCCCATCCGGTCCGGCAGGGCTGCAGGCCCGCAAGACCCCGCTTCATAACGAGCGACGTTGCGCTTGCAACCGCCGAAGCTTGGTTATAATAATTGTTATATAACTAAAAAGAGGCGGGGATGGCGACCATAACCCTTCGGGAGGTCTCGAAGCGATACGGCTCCGTATCCGTGATCCACGGTGCGTCGCTGGACATCGCCGATGGCGAGTTCGTGGTCTTCGTCGGCCCGTCAGGCTGCGGCAAGTCGACCTTGCTCCGCATGATCGCCGGCCTCGAGGGGATCACCGGCGGGCACCTGGCGATCGACGGCCGCGAAGTCAACGATGTGGCGGCACGCGACCGCGGCGTCGCCATGGTCTTCCAGACCTACGCGCTCTATCCGCATATGACCGTTGCCGAGAACATGAGTTTCGGCCTGTCGAATATCGGCACGCCCCGCGCCGAGATCGACCGCAGGGTCGGCGAAGCCGCCGAAATCCTGCAGATCACCAGGCTCCTCGACCGCCGGCCGAAAGACATGTCGGGCGGCCAGCGTCAGCGCGTCGCCATCGGGCGGGCCATCGTGCGCAAGCCCAAGGTGTTCCTCTTCGACGAGCCGCTCTCCAACCTCGATGCGGCGCTCCGCGTCCAGATGCGCACCGAACTTGCCAAGCTGCACCACGCGATCGGTGCCACCATGATCTACGTCACCCATGATCAGACCGAGGCCATGACCATGGCCGACCGCATCGTCGTGCTGCGCGATGGCCGGGTCGAGCAGGTCGGCAGGCCGCTCGATCTCTACCGGCATCCCCACAACGCCTTCGTGGCGGGCTTCCTGGGCTCGCCCCGCATGAACTTCCTCGCGGGATCGGTCAGCGCGGTCGCGGGCGAGCGCGCCACCGTCTCCTGCGGCGCCGGAGCCGTGATCTCGGCCCGTGCGACACCCGGCAGCTTGCGCGTCGGCGATGCCGTCACGGTCGGAGTTCGTCCGGAGGCCCTCACCCTGGCCTCATCGGCCGGTGGGCTTCCGGGCCAGATCGACCTCGTCGAGCAACTCGGAAACATGTCGCTCGTCTACGTCACCCTCAGGTCGGGCGAGCAGGTGGTCGCGGAGCTGCGCGGCGGGGAAGCGCCGGGTCTCGGGGAGCCGGTGCGGTTTTCGTTCGCCGAGGATATGGCGCATCTCTTCGCCGCCGACGGGGGCGCCGTCGCGGCGTCCGATGTGCGCTCGTCCCGCGAGGTGGCGTGATGGCGGCACCCTCGCGCTCCGCGGCCGGGGGCCGCAGGTGGCTCGAAGCCCTGCCGTTTCTCGCTCCCTTTGCGATCCTCTACCTCGTCTTTCTCGTCTACCCGCTCGGCAAGGGCGTCTGGATCAGCCTGCACGATTGGGAGCTGGTCGGCACCCGCCGAAGCTTCGTCGGGCTCGACAACTACAGGTTCCTCTGGTCCGATCCGCTGTTCTGGAAGGCGGCCCGCAACACGGTCGTGTTCGTCGTCTTGACCGTGCCGTGCATGACGGCGCTCGCACTTGGCCTGGCGCTCGCGGTCAATCGACCGACGCGTCTGCACGGCGCGCTGCGGGGCGTCTTCTTCGCATCCAGCGTCTTCTCCGTCTCGGTCGTGACCTTGATCTGGCAAATGGTCCTGAACGGGGACCGGGGCCTCGTGGCTCACCTCTTCCAGAGCTTAGGGGTTCAGCCGATCGCCTTCCTCAGCAACGCCTTCTGGGCCATGCCCTCGCTGGTGCTGGCGACCCTGTGGTTGGGCGTCGGCCTCCCCCTGGCCCTCTTCCTCGCCAGTCTCCAGCAAATCCCGCCGGAGCTCTACGAGGCGGCGGAGCTCGATTCCGCGTCCCGTTGGACCATTCTGCGCCGCATCACGCTGCCGGCCATACGGCGGACGACGCTGCTGGTCGTGGTCCTGCAGCTGGTCGCGCAATTCCAGATGTTCGGCCAGTCGGAGCTGATGACCAAGGGCGGCCCCGCCGACAGCACGCTGTCGATCGTCCAGTACATCTACCAGACCGGCTTCCGCGACTGGCAGATCGGCTCGGCCGCCGCCATGGCGATCGTTCTGTTCTGCCTCATGGTCGCTTTCTCCATGCTGCAATTATGGCTCGGGCGGACGGAGGACTGAAGCATGGCCGTGCGGTCCGCCACCTCCCGCTCCGGGGGACGGTTCTTCGTTCTTCTCGCCCTCGCCCTCGCGGCCCTGTGGATGGCGCCCGTCGTTTGGGTCTTGTCGATGTCGCTCAAGCCAAACGCGGAGCTGATGCGCTCCACGGCGGGTTTCCTGCCGATACCGTTCACGATCGAGAATTACGTGAACCTCCTGGCCCTTTCCACCGCGCCGCGATGGCTGCTGAACAGCGTCATCGTTGCGGCCGGCATGACGCTGCTCACGCTCGTGACTTCGGCCCTGGCAGGCTACGCCTTCGCGCGCATCGAGTTTCCGGGGCGGCAGGCGCTGTTCGTGCTCGTGCTGACCGGGCTGATGGTTCCGGAGCAGGCCGTGTTCATCCCGCTGCACACGATGTTCGCCGACTGGGGCCTGCACAACACGCATCTCGCCCTTCTCCTTCCGCATGTCGCGGTGCCGGTGGGCGTTTTCCTGATGACGCAGTTCTTCAAGGCGGTGCCGCGCGAACTCGAGGAAGCGGCCGAGCTCGACAATGCGAGCCGGTTCACGGTCTTCACGCGGATCATGCTGCCCTTGTCCGTGCCGGCCCTGACCACCCTCGGCCTGTTCACCTTCATGTATGCCTGGAACGACTTCCTCTGGCCGCTCGTCTCAGCCACCAGTTCGCGGATGTACACCGTCACGGTGGGATTGGCGTCCATTCAGGGCAACTTCGCGCAGACGGAAGGTCTGGGGTCGGTGATGGCCGAGGCGGTCTTCGCCAGCGCACCCATCGTGCTGCTCTACCTCGTCTTCCAGCGCTACATCGTCAGCGGGGTCGCGATGGGGAACACGCGCTAGAGCCTGTCACACGTAGGTTGATGTGAAGCTTCCGCGTATGTCAGTGAACAGGCTCGCTCATCTAAGTTGGCGCTTGTCAGCTACAGCATGACATGCGCCAGCGCCGGGCGCATCGGGCCCGCGCGGCACCCTCGTGGCCGGCGCGGTCTCGTTGCCGCCCGCCGGGTTCATCGCGGCCCATAGAGCCGCATCATTGGAGGAAACCATGCGCCTGAAAACGACTGTCCTGGCGGTGCTCGTCGCCGCTGCCGTCGGGAGTCCGCTCGCGGTGCCCGCAAAGGCCGCTGACGTCACGATGTTCCGCTTCTTCGGCGATTGCGCCAACGACTACGGCAGCGTCACCGACATCTCCAAGGCGGTGGACGAATGCGGCGTGATCCAGGTCCTGACCAACAAGTTCAACGCCGAAAACAAGATCGGCGCCAAGGTGATCACCCAGACGATCGACTGGCATACCTACTACGACCTGCTGTCGGCGACCTTCTCCACCGGCAACATCCCCGACGTCGCGATCATGCACCGAAGCCTGCTTCCGAACTTCGCCTCGCGCGGTCTGATCGACCCTATAGGTGACGACCTCAAGAAGGCCGGCGTCGACTTCGCCGACTTCGTGCCGGAGGCCCAGCAAGCCGCGACGATCGACGGCAAGGTCTATGCCCTGCCGTTCGACATCCATTCGGTGCTGTTCCACATCAACATGGATCTGATGCGGCAGGCGGGATTGACGACCTCGTCCGGCGATCCGGTGCTGCCGACGAGTTCCGAGGAACTGATCACCCTCGGCAAGATGCTGAAGGACGCCACAGGCAAGGTCTACCTTGGCCTCGAATCCGACAGCGCGGGCGCGATGCCGGTGCGCCTGTTCGAGAGCCTGCTGTGGCAGCAGGGGCAGGATGTGGTCAAATCGGACGGCTCGAAAGCCGGGATCGACACCGCGGCCGGCCTGAAGGCGGCCGGCCTGCTCCAGCAGCTTTACGCCATGCAGCTGAGCAACAAGGCCTATGATTATGCGGGTGCCGAACAGGCCTTCCTGAACGGCGATGTCGCGATCCTCCTGAACGGGACCTGGGGGGTGGATAAATACTCGGCCTTGGTGGCCGCCGGCACGACCAAGCTCCACGATTACCGGGTGCACAGCCTTCCGAAACTCTTCGATCAGCCGGCTGTCTGGTCGGACAGCCACACCTGGACCATGCCCACCAACCCGAACCGCTCGCCTGAGGTCAAGGCCGCGGCCCTGGCGTTCCTGAACTTCCTGAACGACAACGACCTCGCCTGGGCTCGGACCGGTCACCTCCCGGTCCGCCAGTCGGTGATCGCGTCCGAAGCCTTCAAGAAGCTTCCGCACCGCACGGAATATGCCGACACGGCCTCCTTCGCTCGGGCGCTTCCGCCGATCCAGAACCAACGCGGCATCCAGGACGTGCTGGTCAGCGGTCTCAGCGCCATCTGGCTGACCGGTCAGGACCCCCAGACGGCGCTGACGGACATGCAGTCACGCGTCGATCGTGTGCTGCGACGCTCGCACTGAACCAGGGACACGCGACGACCTCCGGCGCCGGCTCGTCGATGCCGGTTGCCGGTTGCGGTCTCGCCTGGATCTGCCTCCTGAAACACCTCGGCGGTGCTTTCCAGGCACCACGATGGGAGAAGAAGAATGACGGTTCAGTCCGGTGCCGTGGCGGTGCCTGTCATGGCACGCACGCGGCACTCGCTCGATGGGCAGTGGCGCTTTCGGCTCGGCGAGCGGGGGGACTGGCGCTCGATCGACGTGCCCGGGCCCTGGCAGGCCGCTTTCGACGATCTGCGGGAATCCTCCGGCGTCGCCACCTACACCAGAAGCGTCATGGCTCCGGAGGAGTGGTCGGGACGGGAGGTCGCCGTGTGTTTCGGCGCGGTCAGCTATTTCGCCGAAGTCTCCCTGAACGGGACGAGCCTCGGCTCGCACGAGGGTGGTTACCTGCCGTTCGAATGCGTGGTCCCGCCGAACCTCCTCGCTCGGGAAAACCTGCTCGAAGTCCGTGTGACGCTTCCCGATGGAGACGAGACGGCGTACCCGGACTTCCCCTTCGCCGAGATCCCTCACGGCAAGCAGAGCTGGTACGGCCCCCTCGGGGGACTCTGGCAGTCCGCCTATCTCGAGGCAAGGGACCGACGCCACATCTCGGCGGCTCGCATTCGTGCCGACCTCGCCAGCGGCCGCGTCAGGGCGGAGGTCGACCTGTCCTGCGCCTTCGAGGGAACCCTGACGGGCACCGTGATCGGACCCGACGGCGTGATGGTGGACGAAGTCGCGATCTCGGGGAACACCACGAGGGTAGCCTTGGAAGCGAGCGTCCCCGCCGTTCGCGCCTGGGCACCCGATCACCCGGCGCTGTACCGCCTGGATCTGCGACTTCAGGCCGGCGGCGTCACCACCGACGCCCGGTCGGAACATTTCGGTTTTCGCAGCATCGAGGCGCGGGACGGCAAGCTCCTGCTGAACGGCCAGCCCCTCTACCTGCGCGGCGCCCTAGACCAGGACTACTATCCCGAGGGCATCTGCACCCCCCCTTCATTGGCTTTTCTCGAAGACCAACTGCGCAAGGCCAAAGCCCTCGGCCTCAACTGCCTGCGCTGCCACATCAAGGTGCCCGATCCCCGCTACTACGAGGTCGCCGACCGGCTCGGCATGCTGGTCTGGACGGAAATCCCGAACATAGAGACCTTCACGCCCCGGTCCGCGGCCCGCCTCCGTGCCACCATGGAAGGCATCCTGGCGCGCGACGGCAACCATCCGTCGATCGTCATCTGGACGCTGATCAACGAGGATTGGGGCACACGCCTCCGGGAAGCTCCGGACCATCGGGCCTGGCTGGTGGGGACTTACGACTGGCTGGATGGACTCGTTCCGGCCGGGCTCGGGGTCGATCACCCGCTTCACCTCGCGCATCGTATGCGCCC
>CAXSEU010000133.1:0-1089 GCA_964236485.1 uncultured Lichenihabitans sp.
CTTTGAGTACGGCGAAGCCCACCCCGATCGTCGCGCACCAGAGGGCGAAGAGCCCGGCCCGCCGCCGCCCCGCCGACCACGGCCACGCGGACGGCTCGAGGGCGAGTCTTGCCATCTTGGCGGGGATCGTGCCCATCTTCAACGTCCCGCGTGCGGTTTGGCGCCGGCGGGCGAACCGATGGCGGTATGGAGCATGGAAACGATCTGGTCGACACGGTCCGACGACCCTTTCGAGGCGCCGAGATAATAGTCGACCACCGTGCCGAACTTGGCGATCAACGCCCCCACGATGAGCTGGCCGACCGCGGACTCGACGCCGTAGCGGAAGACCACGACGAGCGCCACGAGACTGAAGGCGCCGACCACGATGCTGGAGATCACCGGGGGCCCCCAGGCCAGGGCCGAGTGCTCACCAACCAGGCGAAGCTCGGTCTCGCGGGCGTTCTGGATGTTCGCGAGGTCGAGTTCGGCCTGCGCCCTCGCCGATGCGATGAGCCCGGCATGGTCCGAGTCCAGCTTGGGAAGCACGGCCTTGGCTTTGGCCGGGTCGGCCTCGATCTGCGCCTGGATGTCCGCCGGCACGGGGCTCTTGGCACCGAGTTCGGCCGCCACGGCCTTCAGCACCGTGCCGACGATGCCGCCGAGCAGCGGCCCGCCCGCCATCGTGGCGGCGGTGGTGAGCAGGCTCGCGATGAGCGGGGCTCCATATTGCTCGAGCGTGGGGATGAGGATCGAGAAGTCCATGGATCAGGCCGCCTTTCGAAAGGTGAGCGCGACGCAGAGCCGTTCGAACCAGCTCAGTCGCGGCGTGGATGCCGTGGGAGGTGCGGGAGCGTCCTCGACCGGCGCCGTAAGGGCGTCGTAGTCGCGGAGGCATCCCGCCCGCATGATGGCGACGAGCTTGTCGCCGTAGAGCTTTCTCGTGCCCGGGTGGGCCGCGATCTTCTTGTACATCAGCGGCTGGGTCAGCGCCGGCGTGTCCTGCTCGTTGTGGCCGAGCTTGCGGAAGCAGACGATGTCGACGACGACGTCGCGCTTGAATTCGGCGCGATAGTCGCAGGCGATCTGCGTGGCGAGGATGACCGCGTC
>CAXSEU010000133.1:1099-6424 GCA_964236485.1 uncultured Lichenihabitans sp.
GGATCGGTGGCGTAGACGCCCGTGAGGGCGCGGGCGAAGGCCTCGGGGTCGTGCCGAACGAGCCGGGCCTCCGCGTAATGCTGGCTCGTGGCCAGGAGTTCGGCATGGGCCGCGAAGGCTTCGGCCACGCTGGCGAAAACCCGGAACCGCGCCGTGACGGCGACGCTCCGCCCGGCCACCACCTCGTGCGTGGCGGCCGCCACGGCGGGCTGCTCGCCCTTGGCCTTGATGCCGAAGGGGTTGTTCGAGTTCGGCGGCATGGCCGACCCCCAGGCGCTTTCGAGCGCCCATTGGGCGAGGCAGACGCTCGCCGGAATGTCCCATCGCGCCCTTGAGGCTCGGGCGGCCGCGAGGATGTCGGGAGGGAAGTGACCTGATGCCACGGCTGGACCTTTCGGTTGAGGGATGGTGGGAGGCGGCATGCCGCAACCGCCGCGATGGGCGCCGGCGCGGGCTTCGGCCGGTGACTTTCGCCTCGATTGCGGCACGAAGCTGGGTTAGGTCTTCGATGGACGCGCCCGGCGCCCGACGACCCGGCGGGGATCAGGATGACGATCTATCTGGTTGATTTCTCGCTGCGGGCCACGGACCACGATTACGCGCCGCTCTGGCGGGCCATGGAAAAGGCCGGCGCCCAACGGGCCATGGACACGACCTGGTTCGTCGACGTGAAGCAGAACGTCGGCGAGCTCACCAATGCCCTGCTCAGCCTGGTGGCACGCGGCGACCGCATGCTGGTGGTCGAGATCGTCAAGGACGCGGGCTGGTCCGCCACAGCCATGGACGAGGAGACCAAGGCGTGGCTCAAGAAGCGGATGAGCGTCGTCACCCCGGCCTTACGGCCCGCGCCTACCGGCGCAGCCAACGACGATTGAACCGTTGTTCAGCTCGGTAGGTTCAAGGAGCCATCACAGCAATCCCAGTACACGCTGCAGCACCGGCACGGCGGCGGCGGCCATGGCGGCATTGCCAAGGTCGTTGGGGTGGGGGGAACCGGGACCGGTGATGTAGGCCGCGAGTCCGACCATGGGGTTCGCCGGATCGGCGATCACCGCATCGAGGTCGATGAACGGGGCGCCGGCATCGCCGGTGGCCCTCACCCTCGCGCAGATCTGCTGCCGGAACGCGTCCTGCGCGGAGGTCAGGCCGAACGGGATGGGCGTCGTGAGGACCGGGACCCGGCCCTGGGACAGACACAAGCGGGAAAGCGCCACCGCGTTCTGCCAACCCGCGTCGACCGTCGCCTGCGAAGTCCCCGGATCGTTGGGCGAAAAGGGCGCGATGACGACGATCCTCGAACCGAAGGCGTCGATGCACACCTTGCCATGCGCGAGGTAATCCGAGGTGACGTGGCTGCCGAGGCCGGCACAAGCCCAGGACACCGGCAGGGCGGGCGTCGAGATCGCCGCGCAGGCTGTGCCGGGCCAGCCGGCGGCCTGCGATGTCGTCCCGGTCCCTTGCGTGATGCTGTCGCCGATCGTCAGGATCGTCGCGCCGGGCGCGCGGCTGATGACCTCGACCGCGCAGGGCATGACGTAGCCGCTCTCCCCCGCCGTGTAGGCCGCCGGTGAGCTCACGAAATCGCCGGACTTGACGAAGCCCCGGACGGCCCGCGCCCCGGCGGCCGTCTTGTAGTCGGCGAAGTCGGAATTGAACTGGCCCGAGAAGGTGGTCGAGACGTAGCTCCGCACCATGAGATACGACAGCCCCGATCCGTCGGTCGAGGGGATCGATTTGAGGGGGATGTAGTCGCTGGCGCTCAGAGCAGGCTGCTGCACCGTCCCGGTCGCCAGCGACAGCGTCGCGTTGGCGGTCCCCGATGCGCCCAGCGGGTAGCCGGGCGCGACCTCGGCGCCGGCGCCGTTGAAGGTCACCGGCGTCAGCGCGCCGCCGACCGGCGTGACGCCATCGTTCGATGCCGAAGAAGCGGCGACGCTGGCGATGAGTTGTCCGACGTTCGACCCGCCGTTGATGTAATGCAGGCGGATCCAATCGAAGGGCGCCTCCATGCCCCACAGGCTGGCGTAGGTATAGCCCGCGTTGATGGCGAAGTTGGCGTTGCGGAAGGCTCGGCGGACGAGACGGTTGTCGAGACTCGCGAGGCCCTGGATGCGACGGAGATTGAAAGGGGCGGAGGGCGGAAGGGACGGCGCGGCGGCGCGGGCCGCGTCGAACCGGGCCATCAGCGCGGTGGCGGCGGCGCCCGTGATGAGGTCGCGGCGCTTGATCGGGCCCATGCTCAGTTCCCCTCGAAGCTGCAGACGCTGCCGGCCGCGCCGTTGAGGTAGGCGGCATTGCTGTTGGACGTGGCGAAGGATGCGCCGCCGCCCGGCTCGATCGGGAAGCCGTTTCCCGTGCCGTCATAGAGCGTCGTGACGGTCGAAGGACCGACGAAGACGTTGCCGGCGTTGGTGGCCGCACATTTGATGGCGATGCCGTTGACCAGCGGGTTCGGCGGTAACTGCACGGCCGCACCCGTCGCAACGATCTTCACCTGGCCAGCCACGATCGTGGCCGGGATCGGCGTCTGCACCGCTCCGATGAGATTCTGGCCCGGAGGCAGGGGTGCCGACAGGGTGACGAGCGGCGCTCCGAGTGACGCCGTCGAGGCGATGGCGATCGTTCCACTGCCCGCCGTCGAGACCCGGAGGCGCAGGTTCGTATGGCCGCCGGCATTGACGCGCACCTGCTGGTTGACCGTCAGCGCCGTCAGGAGGGTGCCGGTCGAGGGGGCGACCGCGTTGATGGTGGACCAGCTGGTCCCGCCGTCGTTGGACGCCTCCGGCACGAGTGTCGCGCCGCTGCCCGTCAGCCCGGTGACGCTGAAGCCGACGACGCCCTCGCCGTTGTTGAGGGCCAGCGTATAGGCCGCGTTGAGGGATGCCGCAGCCAGCGAACCGGTGCCGCGGAGGTCGGGCTGCGCCACCGGCAAGGGGTTCGACGGCCCCACCGCCAGCCCGTTGCTCTGGATCAGCACGTCATCGCTGATCGAGCCATCGGGGTTGCGATGTTGGCCCGCGAGGGCCACGGCGGCGGCGCAGGACAGCGCCACCACGGCCAGCAGTGTCGTTCTCATGATCGTGGTTCCGGATAGAGGGTGGGGATCTTATGCGGCGACCGGCGCGTCGTCCGACAGGCGGCGCCACGCGCCGTTGGAATAGAGCACCGCGACGCCAGTCCCCGCGCCGGCCGCCTCCGCGGCCTTGCGCCCGTTCGACGCGAATGCGATGGCGCCCGCCGCTCCCCCGGCCGGCAGCCCGGCGACCGTGAAGGATGCCAGTTGGGCCGGTGCCGCGAGCGTCAGGCGTCCGCTCGAGGCGCTCAGCCGAAGCGCGTCGATGAATCCGCCGCCGTCGGGCGACACCTTGACGTGAAAATCGTCGTCGCCCGCGAGGCCGATTTCGGCTCGACCGGAATAATCGTCCTGGAAGACCAGGGATGCGGTTCGGGCGGCGGCTTCCTTGCTGATGGCGATCCTCACGTCGCCGGTTCCGGAGGACGCGACGGTAAGCGCCGCGAACAACGCCGAGTTCAACCTGGCCGAGAGCGGATTGCCGCTATCGGTGCCGGTGCCGATCGCCAGCCCCGTGACCGTCAGGGCGCCGCCGAGGAGCGGCACCCAGGCGGCGCCGTTCCAGACCTCCGCCGCCCCGAGATTGGCCACATAAGCGATGAAGCCGCGGTTCGGGGCGTAAAAGTTCCAGGCGCCATCCTGCCAGGCCGCGATGTTCAGATCCTTGCCCGCCCAGGCGCCGGTGCCGCCCGAGGCGACGATCCAGCACTGGCCATCGCCCGGGGACGCGGGGGGCGTGCTCAGCAGGTTCGACTGAACCTGCAGGTTCAAAAGTGCGTCGAGCACGCTCAGCGCCGCGTTGTGCGTGACGCTCTTCTGGTTCTGGTTGGGATCGATGAACGGGAGTTTCAGATTGGGGGTGTTGCTCATGGAAAGACCGTCCGGGTCGCCACCTGCCCGCGGCCGTAGAGGGCGCTGAGCTGGTAGAGGTTGAGCCTGTAGGACGCCTGCGGGGCGCCGAAGTCGGCGGTCTGTTCGGCGGCCGTATAGGTCCAGGCCGGCGATGTGAGCCCCGCCACGCGGCGCACCACCGCGCCCGAGCCGTCGAGCACCTCGAGGTCGTAGGCCTCGCTCTGCTCGTTCAGCGGAACGACATCGGGATCCCAGGCGTCGCCGGCGAAACGCGTCCGCCGCACCCAGCTGAACGCAACATCGTTGCTGGGGCGGGAGCGCACAGCCGCGACGTGCGACACCGAATAGGGCCGTAGGCCCACGCCGGCAAAGCCGAGGGTTACGGCGGTGTACCGCGCATCGTTCACCGGCACAGAACTCGGGCCATAGCGCAGGTCCTGCGTAAGACCGCGCTGGTTCAGCGTCATGTCGAGCGGCACCAGCGCCGAGGCGTCGAGGAAGACGACGCGGCTGCCGGCGGGCACCGGATCACCCATCTGGCCTTCCGTCCCGACCTGGCCGCGCAACAGCTTCGTCAGGTCGTAGCTGCCGAGGCCGGTCAGGGCGGCATTCTGGAACTGCAGGACCTCCCACTGGCCGAGCGCGGCATTCTTGACCGCCAGCGCACCGGCCCCGCCCAGGACTTGGGCCTCCGTCAACGACAGGGGGGTGGCGGCGCCGTAGAACCGAACCGAAACTACGTTCCCGCGGTCCCAGCGGCCGGTCGGGCCGGCGTAGAGCGGGGCCGTCAATTCGCCGATAAGGGACGGACTGTCGAGCGTCGTCACATGATCGAAGCCGCCGCCCGCGTTGCCGCGGTAGATGTCCACCCCGGCCCAGGGCGCCGCGTAGGCGACGACCCGCGGGGCCCAGGGCTGGGCCTCGTTCCCGGTGATGAGCGGCAGATCCATGAACTCGATGATCGGGGCGCCCAGCGTCATCGGCCGCGGCGAGGTCGTCTGCGGCTCGGGCGGCGAGGACACCTTCAGCAGAGAAGGATCGAACCCGACGAGGTCCATGGCGCGGTATGTCGAAGTCTCCACCGCCTTGATGCGGAAGGACAGTTGCAGGCCGTCGAGGGCGAGCACCAAGGCGTCGCCGGCGTCGAGCCGCAGCAGGGACGGCGGCAACTTGATGCGTCCGGTCTCACGCGCGGCCCAAACCTGCTGGAGCAGGCTTTTGGCCACGTCCGACGCATAGGTGCCGTCGAGCGTCGCGGCGGTCGAGACCGTCGCGACATTCTGGCTGTTGCCGATGGCCTTGCGGGCCTCGACGGCGGCACTCCCGTAGGCGCGGAACGGATCCGCGAAGCTGAGCCGCAGGGCGCCGGGCAGATCGGTGTCGGCGGTACGCGTCAGCGC
>CAXSEU010000133.1:6434-8670 GCA_964236485.1 uncultured Lichenihabitans sp.
CATAGCCCGGGTCGCCAGCGCCATCGATGACGAGTTGCGGCGCCGCGATGGCGCTGACCCGGACGTTGCCCTTGGCGAAGAACGAGACGGTGCCATCGCTCTCGCGGGCGTCGAACTGGAAGGCATCCATCAGGCCGGCGAGAATGTCGCGCGGCGAGGACAGCGCCGAGGTTGCGTAGCCGAGCACCAGGGTCGAGGCGCTTTGCAGCGCCGAGCACTCGTAATGCACGAGCCCGACAGCGGCGCAGAGTTCGGCGATGATCCATCGCAACGGCACCTGCTCGAGCCGCCCCGTCGGCCAATGGCCGAGTTCGTAGTTCGGCGTATCGTGCCAGACCGACGTCAGCCCCGGGAAGTTCGGGTAGGGCCGCGCATCCCAGGCCCAGGCGAACATGTTGGCCATATCGAGCATCGGCCCGCCATAG
This sequence comes from uncultured Lichenihabitans sp., assembly GCA_964236485.1. Taxonomy (GTDB): domain Bacteria; phylum Pseudomonadota; class Alphaproteobacteria; order Rhizobiales; family Beijerinckiaceae; genus Lichenihabitans. The sequence continues at coordinate 6,860 of CAXSEU010000133.1, forward strand.
ACGGCCGAGGTCGGCGCGTTGTCGCGCCAGTAGGCCAGCATCGTCTCGAGGTAAGCACGCTGGACGGGGTCGTCCTTGGAGCCGACGGAGAAGTACGGCAGCGCGCTTTCAGCGCTTTTCGGATCGTAGAAGACGTCCGGCTGGTTCGGCCCCTTGTCGATGGCCGGACAGCCAAACTCCGTCAGCCAAAGCGGTTTCGATTGCGGCGCGTAGGACGTGGGGCTCGGGTTCTCGACGCCGCCGGGGCGGCTATGATGCGGGTTCAGCCACCAGTTGCGGATGTCCTTCTGCCGGAACATCCAGTGCTTACCATGCGACGTATCGCGGATCGGCGTCCTCGCCTGGGTGACGCGGTCGGCCGGGCTGGCATAATACCAGTCGTAGTCCTCGCCGCCCTCGACGTTGCGCCCGAGATAGGCCTTGTCGTAGATCGTGAAGGGGCCGGCGACCGGATCACCGTCGATGTTCGGCTCGCCGTCCCGCCAGTCGCTGAGCGGCAGGTAGTTGTCGATCCCGATGAAGTCGATGTGGGGGTCCGACCAGAGCGGATCCATGTTGAAGATGACGTCGTTGCTGCCGTCATCCGGACGATGCGAGTGATACTCTGTCCAATCGGCCGCGTAGCCGATCCGGCAGCCCGGCCCCAGAATGGCGCGAACCTGCGCCGCTAGACCCTGCAAGGCCGCGACGGCCGGGTAGGTGCCGTCGCCGGCCGAGGAGCGGACCTGCGTCAGCCCGACGAGTTCCGAACCGATGACGAAGGCATCGACGCCGCCGGCTGACGCGCAAAGCGTCGCATAGTGCAGCACCATGGGCGTGTATTGAGCGAAGAAGGCCTCGATCTCGGCGGCGGCTTCGGCGGTCTTGTCGGGCGAGCCCGGCCGTCCCGGCGCGGGGTGGCAGGTGATCCGGCCGCGCCAAGGGAACGCCGCTTGTTCGGACCCGCCGTAGGGATCAGGGAGGCCGTTGCCGGGCGGCACGTCCATGAGCACGAAGGGATAGAACATGACCCTGAGACCGTCGGCCTTCATGGCCGTGATCGCCTGAACGACCGTGTCGTCGGACGGCGTTCCCCCGAAGGCCGGCACGAGGCCGGTCACTGGCGCCGCGTCGACAAGGCCGAGCGGATCCAAGGCGGCGGGATCGATCTGTGACACCACCGCCGCCGACGCGCGAGAAAGGCCGGCGACCGACCAGTCCACGGGCGTCACCGTCTTGACCCTCGTCTCGACCTTGGGGACGACCCGACAGGAGCCCGCGCGGAGGTCCGTCCCGAACCAGGTGACGACGAGCGAGACCGCGTTGCGGTTCGGCAGCGTGGCGTTGAGCTGCGCCAGCGAGGCCGAGAAATCTGTCGCACCGTTGGGCGTATGGACATTTTCCGGGAACCAGGCCCCGAAGCCATCGGAGGACTGGTAGACCTGTGTGCCGAGCACGAACTCGCCGGCGCCCGGCAGCATGGCGACCGCGCGTAGGAGGTTGGTGACGTCGTCGGGATCGGGAATCGGCGGGGCGCGGACGATCTCGGCGGTGATCTGCGGCATGCGGTTGCCGAAGGCGTCGAGTGCCATCAGTTGGAACACGATGTAGCAAAGGCCGCGATAGGCCGGCACCGCGCCGGTGCCCTCGACGGATTCGATGAAGCTGTCGGGCAACTGGCTCTCGGATCCGTTGTGGAACGCGTAGCCGTATTGGCTGAGGTCGAGCTCGTTGCCGTCGGCCCAGACGCGGCCGAGCGTGACGTTGTCGCCGCCTTCGCAGAAGGCCAGCGCGAAGGAGAGTTCGTAATGGGTGGTCTTGGCAGAGGAACC
>CAXSEU010000134.1:0-4699 GCA_964236485.1 uncultured Lichenihabitans sp.
TCTCTCGCATCTACCTCGGGGTGCATTACCCGACCGACGTGATCGGCGGCTTCCTGACGGCAGGCTTGTGGGTCGCCCTGGTGCGGGCCGGGGAACGGCTTTGGTGGCCGAAGAACGCCGCGCTACTGGCGTGAGGCCGAGATCGGGCGGCGATCATCGGGGCGTCCGGCCGTGTTGTCACCGGCATTGTCACCAGTTTCCTACCGCCGCGATGTCTCTCGCTTCGGTGTGTGGCCTTGGGCGGGCGCAATGTTCGACGGACGAGAGCCTGAAAAGCCCTGAATAGCCGCCTCGTTCATATGCCCCGGGTACCGGGAACTGTGTTGGTTTCGGTTCCGTGACCCCATCGAGTAAACGCCCACGGGCCGACGAAATGAGCACGCCTGTTTAAGGTGCATGCCGTCCCTGAACGATGCGGTCGATCACCATTGCGCAAAGCAAAGTCGCGAGACGGGCAAGCGATGCGGCACCAGACCGAAGCTCTGAAAGACCATGCCGATCTTGCGCGAGCGCAACGCCCGCGGTCCGGCCGTCGATTTCGCCATGAAGTCCTCGCCGTCGATGAAGATTTCGCCGGCGGTCGGCTCGAGCAACCGGTCGATATGGCGCAGGAGGGTCGATTTTCCGCTGCCCGAAAGCCCTCTACCCCTTTGTCACGCCTCGCTTCACCCGATCGCCCTGGGCATCCGCCCGAAAGCGCTGGACAGCCGCGGGCGCCTTTGGTACACGCCGCACCTTGGTCGGCGACATGTCGCCCGGACGTGATGGGCGCTTAGCTCAGTTGGTAGAGCAGCTGACTCTTAATCAGCGGGTCGTAGGTTCGAAACCTACAGCGCCCACCATCACGAGCGATGGGACGATGCGGGCGCGTAGCTCAGCGGGAGAGCACTCCCTTGACATGGGAGGGGTCACAGGTTCGATCCCTGTCGTGCCCACCACTTCCGGAACGTGCATCGATCCGCCGGATCCTGTCGTAGTCGCTTGATCTGCAGAACGGCGTTCTCCGCGAGCGTGATCTCGGGTGTTGCGCGATGGTCTCCTGCCGGACAAGGAACAGCTCGTAGCTGATCTGCCGCAGATGGACCACCAAGGCTTCGCGAACAGGCGCCGAGGTTGGCCCGATGTCGACGATCAGGGCGCCTCGATATCGGCGCAGAACATCAGCGTGACCTGTTTCGTCGCCACGCCGGTCCCCGTCCCTGCAGATGATCGAGGAGACCGCGTCGCCGGTGGAAACAGCACGAATCCGCGTGTTCGGTCCGGGGCGATCGATGCGCGGAAGCATGGACGAACCTCCTGAGGTCATTGGACCGATGTGTCGCCCAGACTCCGCATGATCGTTTCAAGCTCGTCTACGTCGGTGACGATGCCTTCCTCGCCGTCGACCTCCTCGCAGATGATTCCCCGGTACGCGAACCCGAGGTTGATCGCGAGTTGCATGAACGAGGCCGAGAGGACGCTGCGGCTGAAGATCTCGATCAGCGTAAGCGGCGGCTGAAGGTAGGCGATGTTGGTGAGGCCGGCGCCGTGCGGCGCCATGATGACGGAGGCCTCCTCGAGCATGGCGATCTGTTCGGCGACCGGCGTCTCGCCGTTGCCGAAATCGATCGTCTTGAAGCCGTGCCGCGTCAGGAAGGCCATGAAGGCCGGGCTTTCGGCGATGTTGTTGCCGCGTCGCTTGTTCGCCCTGTCGCGGCGGAGGTAGTACCGGTTCTCCCCGGGTCGCGCCGGAAACTTCATGGTCCGGCGGAGCCAGAGCAGCCCCTCGGGGGACTGGTAGGTCTGCGTCACGATCGGATCCCTGACGCGGATCGGACGCCCTCCCGGGATGATGCTCCGGCTTCCGAGCGCCCGGCTCAAGAGATCGCGCTGGAAGGGCTGACCGAGGATGGGCGGCGGTATGATGACCCGCTCGACGTCGAAACCTTGGATCAGCCTGGCGCTCTGCAAGAGTTCGAAGGTGAAGTGATAATAGTTGCTGTGATAGACGTGGCTGAAGACCGTCGCCTTATCGACGCATGGGATGGCCTCCCAGTTGTCGAGCAGTGATTGCCGGTAGTCCCAGAACGGGGGATCGTTGACGGCGACATAGGGCATGCGCGCCAGCAGGGCGCTGTCCCACGGGAAGTTGATCGACACGCAGGTGCCGTTCCGGTCCATGAGGAAGAGCCCGTCCTCGAGGACGATGTATTCGCCCAGCATCAGTCCGGACCGTTCGAACATGATCCGGTCGAAATCCGCGATCAGGCGCTGGTGCAGCAGCGGCGTCTTCGAAAGGATTTTGACGTCCCCGTCCGCCAGCGGCAGGTAGGTCACGGGGCGGGTGTGGCTGCTCTTGAAGCGCTGGCTGTGAAAGAAGCTGTAGGGGTAGATGGGCGGATAGATCTTGGGCGCCTCGGGATCGACATCCGTCACCGGTGGTCTCCTTGACGGATCACGCATGCACGGCAAAACGCTAGCGAGGCGGGCTTGTGCGGCGCTTGCGTGCGGCGCGCCGCTATACGGCCAGAAAGCCGCCGTCGACCGGCAGCGTGTGGCCCGTCGTCATGCCGGACTGGGGACCCGCGAGGAAGAGCACGGCCTCCGCCACCTCCTGGAGCGTGGCGAGGCGTCGCATCGGGGTCGCATCCAGCACGCGGGAGAGGGCCTCGGGGCGCGCCAGCAGGGCGCGGGTGAGGTCGGTCTCCACATAGGTCGGCGCCACGGCGTTGACCCGGATGCCGAGCGGCGCCCATTCGACCGCCAGTGCGCGGGTGAGGTTGACGAGCCCTCCCTTGCTGGCCTGGTAGGCGGCGTTCGGAAATAGCCCGCCGGAAAACCCCATGACCGAGGCGATGTTGACGATCGTGCCGCCGCGGCGCTCCATCCGCCGCCCCGCCTCGCGGCAGCACAGGAAGGCGCCGGCGAGGTTGACGGCCATCACCTTGGCGAAATCCCCGCCCGTCATGTCGAGGGCTGGCGAACGGATGGCCAGGCCGGCGGCGTTGACCAGGATGTCGGGTGGCCCGAGGTCATGCTCGATGCGCGCAAAGGCCGCCTCGACCGAGGCCTCGACCGCGACATCGCAGGCGAGCGCGAGATCGGCACCCGGCGCGTCCGCGCTGAGGTCCAGCACCGCGGTCCGCGCGCCGGCGGCTTTCAGTGTCGCCACGATCGCCCCGCCGATGCCGCGGCTGCCGCCCGTGACGACGGCGATCTTGCCGGCAAAGTCCCTGTCGTCAGCCACCTAGGTCTCCCTCGATCGTTCTTGCGCGAGGTGGTGGCCCGAAGCCGACCGCGGTTCAAGCGGAAACCAGGCCGGGGCCTTCAGGTACGCGCCTCACGCCGGCCGTTCCGCTCTCGTCGAACGCCGATCGCAGACGCTATGTACCGTTGACGTGTTCGCTCCTCTCCAGGAGAGACGCCCGCCCCGGTCGCAGCCGTGCCCTTGGATTCCTCTGGTCGTCGTCTTGGCCTCCTCACTCCAAAGTCCCGGTGAACAGACCGACCGTTGCGACTGCCATAAGACATGTGTATGATTACACATGTGGATAGTCGAGCCATCATTTCTGCGATCAGGGCCGATGGGTGGTTCCAGGTTGCTCAGGAAGGCAGTCATGTTCAATTCCGCCACGCGCGCAAGCCGGGACGCGTGACTGTTCCCCACCCCAAGCGCGACGTGCCCCTCGCCACGTTGCGCAGCATAGAAAAGCAAGCCGGCCTGAAACTGAGATGACCACCATGCGGCAGTACATTGCCCTTATCCATAAGGACGCCGGCAGCGACTATGGCGTGTCCTTCCCCGATCTCCCCGGCTGCATCACGGCCGGATCAACCTTGGACGAAGCGAGAAGCCTTGCCGAAGACGTGTTGACCATTCACGTCAAGGGTATGACCCAGGACGGCGAAGCGGTTCCTGAGCCTTCATCCCTGGAGACGGTCATGGCCGAGCGCGACAACCGTGATGGCGTGGCCATCCTCGTTCCGCTGAAAGCGGAAATCGTCAAATCGATCCGCGTCAATGTCACGATCCCGGAAGATGTTCTGGACCGGATCGACCGCTACGTTGCCGACCATGGTCTGAACCGCTCGGGGTTCCTCACCCACGCCGCCAAGAAGGTCATGGAAGCTGCGTAACGCTCCATGAGCCTGCCCTGAAGCTCTTCCTGAGCCATGACGACTAGCAAGTCCATTCGACGACCTTGGTACCGCGCTGGCACCAAGGGTCGAAGACGTGGGCGAGGCCCCGGTCTCCCCGTCAGCTTGCGTGCCGATCGTCGATGGTGCGCTTGTCGCCGTCCAGCCGGTCGTCTAGCACGGGCCCCACATAATCCGTGAGGCACCGATGACCGACTATTTCGCACAGGCGACCGCGTTCGGCGTGCTGCCGGTGATCGCCATCGACGATGCCGCCCAGGCGGTGGCGCTCGCCGACGCCCTGAGCGAAGGCGGGTTGCCGGTCGCGGAGATCACGTTCCGGACCCGTGCCGCCGCCGAGGTGATGGAACGGCTGCGCGCCGAACGCCCGGATTTTCTGGTGGGCGCGGGGACGTTGCTCGACCAGGCTTCGCTGGAGGCCTGCCGGGCGACCGGTGCGAAGTTCGGGCTCGCGCCGGGGTTCGATCCCGACATTGTCGCGGCGGCGCAGGCCATGGGTTTCCCGTTCGCGCCCGGCATCATGACGCCGAGCGAGGTCAGCCTCGCGGCGCGGCGCGGCGTC
>CAXSEU010000134.1:4709-8662 GCA_964236485.1 uncultured Lichenihabitans sp.
GCCCTCAACGGCAAGACCCAGCAGAGCACCGTGGTCACCCGCCTCGAGGTGACGGGCACGTGGTCCAATCGCAGCCGGGTCTGCCCATGACTGCGCTCGGTCATCATCGGCGGCCCTGCGGCACTGGAGGGCATCTCGGCGCCCTTCGCGCATCTCGGCTTGCGCTTCATCCCGACGGGCGGCGTCACGGAAGCCAATATGGGCGATTGGCTGAAGCTCGGCAGCGTCGCCGCGGTCGGCGGAACCTGGATCGCCCGCACGGAGGATATCCGGGCCGGCCGGTGGGCCGACATCACGGCCAAAGCGAAGTCGGCGGTCGAGACGGCACGCCGCTTCCGGGGGTAGGACCGCGCGCCGCTAGAGCACGTCAGGGTGTGATTGAATCGCTTTGCAATCACACCCTGCTGAACGTGCTCGCGAATCCAACGCGGAGTATGTCAGCAACAGCATGACATACTCTAGCCCGGCACCAGTACGACGGCAGGCAGCGGGTCGAACAGGGTCGTGGCCGGCACCTCGGCGCCGGGGTCGAAGCGTCGTCCGGTGAGAAGATCCCTCCAGCGGCGGCCCGCTCCGAGGGGCGGCAGGGCCACGGCTCCGTCGGCGTCGACGCCGCGCGCCGAGAAACGCGAGAATGCGACGATCAGGTCTTCGCTGCCGTGCCGGCGCCTGAAGGCCCCGCTGCGTTCCGAGGAACTGGCGATCGGCTCGTAGTCGCCCGACGTGAACAAGGAGGCATGCTCTTTGCGGAAGGACAGTAGGGTCAGGATCACGGCGAGCTTGATCCTGCCGTCCTGCCAGCGCTCGGCATAGCGGCGGACCGCGGCGGCGCGGTCCTGTTCCAAGGCTGCGCCCACCTCCTTCATCAGGGCGGCGCGTTGCCGAAAATCCACGGGCCGCCGGTTGTCGGGGTCGACCATGGACAGATCCCAAAGCTCCGTGCCCTGGTAGAGGTCCGGCACGCCCGGAATGGTCAGCTTCAGCACGCTCTGGACGAGGCTGTTGCGCCCCCCGAGCGCCGCGATGGTCATCGCCAAGGGCCGGAAATCGGCCAGGAAGGCTTCGGCGCCCGTGCCCGTCAGGGCATGGTCCACGAAGGCCAGCGTCGCGGCCTCGTAGGCCTCGTCGGGCGACGCCCAGGTCGAGTGCACCTTGGCTTCCCGCATGGTCTTGGTCATGGCGCCCTTGACCCGCGCCGCATAGACGCGGCGCAACTCGGCATCCGCTTTCCCGCCCTCGAGGAGTTCGACCGGAACGGTGCCGATCAGCAGTTGGTAGAGCGCATATTCGTCGTTGCGGTCTGGACCCGCGTCAGGGTCGCGTCCCGCAAAGTCTTGCGCCAGCATGTCGCTCCACCGCTGGACGGCCTCGGCCCAGGCGTCCAGATGCTCAGACAGGGCCGCAAGGCGCGCCCGGGCATCCTCCCCCCGCTTGGTGTCGTGGGTCGAGGTGCCGAGCATGCAATGGGGCCAATGCCGGGCTCGTTCCGCGTTGGCGGCGTGGAACTCGGACAGCGGCCGGCCGAAGCTCGTCGGATGGCCGCCGACTTCGTTCAGCGCGATGAAGCGGTTGTAGCGATAGAAGGCCGTGTCCTCGAGGCCCTTGGCCATGACGGGGCCGCTGTATTGCTGCACCTTCATGGCGAGCCGCAGCACCGTCATGCGGCTGAAACCGCTCTGCGGCCGCGCGAGATCGCCGATGAGCGCCTCGCCGAGAAAGTCGTAGACGCTGCCGTCGATGGACGGTTCTCTGGGCCGGGCCGCCGCGATGGCCCGGCCCAGGTTCTCCCGGTCCTCGGAGGTGGGTGCGGCTTCGGCATCCACATAGGTGCGATAGACCTCGAAACAGGCGATGATCTCGCGCAAGGCCCGGCGCAGGACCGTGCGGGTGAAATCCTCCGTCCGCGGAACCTGCCGGGCGATCCGTGCCGCGCTGCGGGCGAGACGGTCGAGTTCGCTCGACATCTCGTTGTCCATGATGGTGGTCTTGCAGGCGTGCAAGATGCGGCGGTAGTTCGACCGGCCGCCGATGAAGGCTTCGTAGGTGCGGGTGAAGCTCGCCTCGGCGGCGGGGTCGATCATCACGCCGAGAAGAAGGTTCGCCACCTCGTAGCCGGTCGTTCCCTGCACGGGCCAATCGGACCGCAGGGCCTCGCCCTCGCCGAGGATCTTCTCGACGATGAGATACCAGGACCGCTTCTCCTCCGGGTGCGGCGCCTCCTCTCTCAGGCGGTCGAGGTAGCCCTTCGGATCGAAGAGGCCATCCACATGGTCGATGCGTAGGCCGTCGATCTTGCCTTCGCGCATGAGCCTGAAGACCAGCTCGTGGGCGTGATCGAAGACGGAGGGGATCTCCATCCGCAGGCCGGCGAGGTCGTTGATGTTGAAGAAACGGCGGTAGTTGATGTCGTCGCCCGCGACCTTGAAATGGGCGGCCCGCCAATGCTGGGCACGGATCAGCCGGATCAGCCGTTCCCAACTCTCCGGGTCGCCCTTTCGACCCGCGAAGCGCCGGACCGACAGCGAGACCGCCTCGGCCAACTCCTGGTCCGCTTGCGCGGCCGCCGCGAGTTCCGCCTTCAGGGCGTCGGCGCGCTCGTGCACCTGCGGACGCCAGGACGCCATGTTGGCGAAGGCGTCGCCGAGGCGCTCCAGCGCCGGGTGGCGGGAGCCCAGGATCTCGGCGTAATGATGGGGCGAGATGGGCAGCTTATGCGTGTCGTAGGCCCAGACCGCGAAAGCGCCGGCTTGGGCATCGAACTTGAGGGCGATGTTGCCGGCGAGGAGTTCGTCGCCGAACTGTCCGCCGAGGAAGGGCACCAGCAGCTTCTCGCGGAGGTAGGTCTTGTCGTTGTCCCAGTCGATGTCGAACCAGCCCGCGTAGACCGAGTCCCGCCCCCATTCGAGAACGTCCAGCCAGAACGGGTTGTCGGCGCCCCCGACGCCCATGTGGTTGGGAACGAAGTCGAGGATCTGCTTGAGGCCATGGCGCTCCAGCGCCGCGCACATGCGCGCGAACCCGTCGTCCCCTCCAAGTTCCGGGTTGAGCAGGTTGTGGTCGGTGATGTCGTAGCCGTGGGTGCTTCCCGGCCGTGCCTTGAGGTAGGGGGACGCATATAGATGGCTGATGCCGAGCGAAGCCAGATAGGGCGCGAGCTCGGCCGCATCGTCGAAGCCGAAGTCCGGGGAGAACTGGAGCCGATAGGTGGCGAGCGGCGTCACGGGGCTTGTCCTTGGTCGAGGGTCCAACGCACGGCCCAGGGGCCGAGCGCGCCGCCGGCTGCCTCGCCTTCGCGCCAGAACGGCTCCCCTTCGCTTTCAGGGAACCCGGTCTGGGGCACCGGCTTGAGGTTGATGTCGAGGACGAGCGCGGGCCGATCCGGTGTGTTCCAGCGCACCGACACGGCCGATGCGCCGATGATCCGGTAGCGGCCGGCGTTGCCGCCCATGCCGGACAGCAGGGGCGTGACCGTGGCGCGGCGGACTTCGAGGATGCGGCGGTGCCAGTCGAGTGTCGCGGCGTGGGGTTCGCAGCGCGGCACGTCCCAATCGAGCTTGGCCGACAGGAAGGTGGCGTCGGCGAGGGGGTCGGGGATGCGCTGGCGCATCGCTTCGTCCTGGAACTCGGGGAAGCGCTTGAACTCCTCCCGGCGGCCGTTGCGCACCGCCTCCGCGAGGTCTCCGGAAAAATCGCAGAAGAAGGGGAATGGCGCCGCGGAGCCCCATTCCTCGCCCATGAACAGCATCGGGATCTGTGGCGACAGCAGATAGACCGCCGCGATGGCGCGCACGGCTTCGGGCGGGCAGAAGCCTGTTATCCGGTCGCCGAACGCGCGGTTGCCGATCTGATCGTGGTTCTGGATGAAGGCCACGAAGGCCTGCGGCGGCAAGCCGGCGCTCGGCTCGCCGCGCGCGGTGCCCCGATACGGCATCACCTCGCCCTGGAAGGCGAAG
>CAXSEU010000135.1:0-5147 GCA_964236485.1 uncultured Lichenihabitans sp.
CCCGCAGGCCTTCTCCCTCGATCTCATCCTCCATGCTCATCGACGTGCTCTCGCGAACGGGCGCAACGACCTCACGGACGATGCCGCCGTCGCGGAATACGCCGGGCACGATGTCTTCGTCTTCGAGGGCGAGCCCACCAACGTGAAGATCACGACCACGGAGGATTTCCGCGAGGCCGAGATGCGTCTGCTGTCAGGGCTGCCAGACGTGCGCACGGGCCAGGGCTTCGACGTCCATTCCTTCACCGAGGGGGGGTTCGTCTGGCTCGGAGGCGTGAAGATCGACCACACGCGTGCCTTGAGCGGACATTCGGATGCGGATGTCGTCCTTCACGCCCTGACGGACGCGATCCTGGGCGCCATCGGGGACGGCGACATCGGCTCTCACTTCCCGCCGTCCGAAGCGCGCTGGAAAGGCGCCGCCTCCGACATTTTCCTGCGCCATGCGGTGGAACGGGTCGCCCGTCGCGGCGGAGTGATCGCGCATCTCAATGCCACCGTGGTCTGCGAGATGCCGAAGATCGGCCCGCACCGCGAAGCCATGCGGGCCAGGATCGCCGACATCTGCGGCATCGCGGTCGATCGGGTGGCCGTCACGGCGACGACGTCCGAGCGGCTCGGCTTCACCGGGCGCGGCGAGGGGATCGCCGCTTGGGGGCTGGCCACCGTGAGACTGCCGCTCGACGTGACCTGACGCTCCGGGGTGCGGCATGTTCGAGGACGATCTGATCCGGCGCGCCGAGGCCCTCATCGTTGCCTGCCGGGCTCGCAATCTGCGCATCGCAACGGCGTAATCCTGCACCGGAGGACTTCTCGCCGGCCTTCTGACCGAGATTCCCGGCTCCTCGGCGGTGCTCGATCGCGGCTTCGTGACCTATTCCAACGAGGCAAAGCACGACATGCTGGGTGTGCCGGGGATGACGCTCGCCGAGCACGGGGCCGTGTCGGCCGCGACAGCGCGCGATATGGCGATCGGCGCGCTGGCGCATTCGGGCGCCTCGCTGGCGATTTCCATCACCGGCATCGCCGGGCCGGGTGGCGAGACCCCGACAAAGCCGATCGGCCTCGTTCATTTCGGCACGGCGGTCCGTCACGGCGCCTTCCATGCGGTCGAGCGCCGCTTCGGCGACCTTGGCCGGGGCCGCGTCAGGCGATTGGCTCTCGAGGAAGCTCTTCTTCTGCTCGAAAAAGCCTCGGCAGGTATGTGATCAAGCCTCAGGCGTGCCCGTAGACCTGCCTCGCGCGGATTTCGAAAGCCTCCGCGAAACGTCTAAACGCCCCGTCGAACATCGAGCCCATCAGCAGGCCGAGCATGCGGCTCTTGAATTCGTAGGTGATGTAGAACTCGATGGTGGAACGGCCGGAGGCCTGAGGATCGTCTCGAAAGGTCCATTTGTTTTCGAGCGATTTGAACGGCCCGTCGACGTATTCGACCAAAATCTCATTCCGCGGCCTCACCAGCGTCACCCGCGTCGTAAAGCTTTCACGGATGGCCTTGTAGCCGATCTTCATATCGGCCAGCAGCACCTCGTCTCCGGCGGGTGTTGCCAGACGCCGGCGCACCTGCAGGCTTTGGCAGAGCGGAAGAAAGTCGGGGTAGCGTTCGACGTCCGCGACGAGGTCGAACATCTTCTCGGCGGAATGGGGCACGGATCGCGTGGTGCGGAACGAAGGCATTCGGCTGTCATAGAGAATGCCCCGGAAAATCGCGAGGCGCTTTTGACGCGCCGCCCTGTGATGGAGCGTCTCCGACACCGCCGGACAACATCCTCGTCAATCCGTGTCAGCATTCGTTAACCTTAACAAGATATCGATCAGTGAGGTGTTTCTCACCGCAGTCGTGGTGCCTCACTGGTTTCGATCATGCGAAGATTTGCCAAAGTGATCTGTCTCTTCGGCGCGGTTTCCCTGGCGGGCTGCGCTGGTCCGATCTACCGGACCGACGTCTTCAAGGCGCAGTTGACGGCCCCCTATACGCTGGCCAGCGGGGATCGGGTGCGCGTGATTGTCTTCGGCCAGGACGCGCTGTCCAACTCCTACGCGGTGGACGGCTCCGGCAGGGTCTCGATGCCGCTGATCGGCCCGGTTCCCCTGGTCGGCTTGACCACCGCCGATGCCGAGAGGGCGATCGAAACCCGGCTGCGGGCAGGCTTCCTGCGTGAGCCGCACGTGTCGATCGAGGTCGAGGCTTTTCGCCCCTTCTTCATTCTGGGTGAGATCACCACGGCCGGGCAGTTCCCCTTCATCAGCGGCATGACGGTGCAGAAGGCCATCGCGGTTGCGGGCGGCTTCACCGCCCGCGCGGACCGAACCTCCGCCAATATCACACGGATGATCAACGGGACCCAGATCACCGCGCGGGTCCCCCTCGCCTATCCGCTCAGACCTGGCGACACGATCAATATCGAAGAACGCTTCTTTTAGCATTTGAGGCCATCGTCCGGTCGTCGCATTCGCGAGGACGGACGATGGCGGATCCAACAGCAGCGGCGGAGAGACCGCTCAACATCCTGCACGTCATCCGCGCGCCGCTGGGTGGGCTGTTCCGCCACGTGCTCGACCTCTGTCGCGAGCAAGTCCGCCGCGGCCATCGCGTCGGTCTCCTGGCCGATAGCCTCACAGGCGGTGACAACGCGAAGCGAACGCTGGCGGAACTCGCGCCGCTGCTGCACCTCGGGCTGCGCCGGGTGCCGATGCGCCGCAATCCGCACCCCGCCGACATATTGCCGCTCTGGGAGGTGACACGGTGGTCCAGCGCCGCGGCGATCGATGTCCTTCACGGACACGGCTCCAAGGGCGGCGTCTACGCGCGTCTGGCGGGGCTCGGGTCTGGCCGGGCCGGCCCAATCCGGGTCTACACTCCCCACGGCGGAAGCTTGAACTACCGTCCCGGCACGCTGACGCACCGCATCTACATGCAGGCGGAACGGCTCCTGGCGGCGCGAACCGACCTGCTGCTCTTCGAGAGCGCTTACGTCGCCGAGCGCTATCAGCAGCTTGTCGGCGCGCCGCGGCACATCTTCAAGATCGTTCGGAACGCGATTGCGGAAAGCGAGTTCGTCCCCATCGCGCCAGGTCCCGATGCCTTCGACTTCCTCTATGTCGGCGAGTTGCGCGCCGTGAAAGGGATCGACACGCTTCTCGACGCCCTCGCCTCCGCGGGACGCACCCTGGGCTTCCAGCCTCGCGCCCTTCTTGTCGGCACCGGTCCCGATCGCGAGGCTCTGCAGCGTCAGGCCGATCGCCTCGGGCTTGGAACCGACGTCGAGTTTGCCGGCTCTCTGCCGGCCAGAACGGCGTTCTCACGCGGTAGAACCCTCGTGGTGCCATCGAGAGCCGAATCGCTGCCCTACATCGTGCTTGAAGCCGCGGGTGCTCGCGTTCCGCTGATCGCGACCGATGTGGGTGGCATCCCGGAAATCTTCGGCCCCAATAGAGGCAGGCTTTTACCCCCCGGCAGGGTGGATCTCCTGGCGGCGCGCATGATCGACGCGATCTCGATGCCGGCCGAAGCCCGTGCGGCTCAGGCGGAAGAGCTGGCCCGCTACGTCCGCGCGCACTTCTCGATCGACGCCATGGCCGAGGGGATCATCGCGGGCTATCGCGACGCCCTGAAGGTCAAACACGCCGATCCTTCGGCGCACTGGTCGGCCCGGATGATGCCCTCCTACGATCGAGGAGCCGAAACGTGAAGTCTTCGCGACTCTCCAGCATGCTGACGCATGACGACATGAGGCGGGTCGAGCCGGAAACGCCGGTGGTCTCCGGCATCGACGAAACCTCGTCTTCCACCCAGGCCGCCGCGGCCTTGGCCGCAGCCAGCCCGCTCGACTCGAAGCCGCATTATTCGCCGGTGGTCCTGGCCGGTCTCGTGCGCGTCCTCGAGTTCGTCATGCTCTCGGCGATCGGTATGGCCGTGCACCTCCTCTATGTGGTGCCGCAGGTCGGCTATAACGCCGCCTATCTGGCGGCGACCCCGGCGATTTCGGCTTTGTCGATTCTGGCGTTCCAGGTCCTCAGAATCAATTGCATCGTGGCCTTCCGCTCTCCGATCCAGCAGGGCTTCCGGATCGCAGGTGGATGGAGTCTCGTCTTCCTCACCGCTCTGGCGGCCGTGTTCTTCCTCAAGCTCGACGGCACCTTCTCGCGCGTCTGGATGCTGAGCTGGTACGCGCTCGGCCTCACGGCCCTGCTGCTCGAACGCGGGGCATTGTCGATACTGACGCGCCACATGAGCCGCACCGGGAGGCTGGAGCGCCGCACCGTGATCGTGGGCGGCGGCGAAGCCGGCGAGTCGTTGCTTCGGGAGCTCGGTGCGCAGAAGGACACCGACCTCAAGATCTTCGGGGTGTTCGACGACCGCAACGAAGCACGCTCGCCGAGCAATATCGCGGGCTACCCCAAGCTCGGCAACGTCGACGACCTCGTGGCACTGGCCCGGCATACGAGAATCGACCTCATCATCTTCACCCTGCCGATCACGGCGGAGCAGCGCCTCCTCCAGATGCTCCGCAAGCTGTGGGTCCTGCCGATCGACATCCGTCTCGCGGCTCACACCAACAAGCTGAAATTCAGGCCCCGCTCCTACTCCTATATCGGTGCCGTCCCGGTGCTCGACGTTTTCGACAAGCCCATTGCGGACTGGGATGTCGTGCTCAAGGGCATCTTCGACCGGGTCGTCGGCGCCCTGGCGCTCATCGTTCTATCGCCCTTGCTGGCTGCCACGGCGATCGCGATCAAGCTCGACTCCCGTGGCCCGGTCTTCTTCAAGCAACGCCGCTACGGCTTCAACAACGAGCTCGTCGAAATCTACAAGTTCCGTTCCATGTACGCCGACAAGCTGGACCAGAAGGCCGATCGTCTTGTGACCCGGGACGATCCGCGCGTTACCCGTGTCGGTCGCTTCATCCGCAAGACGTCGATCGACGAGCTGCCGCAACTCTTCAACGTGGTGTTCAAAGGGAACCTGTCCCTTGTCGGCCCGCGCCCGCACGCCGTTCACGCCAAGGCGGCCGACCGACAGTACGACGATGTGGTCGACGGCTATTTCGCGCGTCATCGCGTGCGGCCGGGCATCACCGGTTGGGCGCAGGTCAACGGCTGGCGCGGCGAGACCGACACGCCCCTGAAAATTCAGCGCCGCGTCG
>CAXSEU010000135.1:5157-8661 GCA_964236485.1 uncultured Lichenihabitans sp.
CACCTATATCGAGAACTGGTCGCTGCTCTTCGACATGTATATCCTGCTGGTCACCCCGTTTGCGCTGATCAAGGCCGAAAATGCCTATTAGGGTGACGCGGATGCAGGGAGCGGCGCCTCCGGCGCGACCGGGATGGCGGCTCGATTACCCAAAGCTGGTTCGTGCCAGCGTCGCCATCTTCGTGTTCCTCGGCTTCATCGCGATCATCGAGCCCTCCCCCTACGATGTCGCCTTCTTCATCGTCCTGCCGATCTGGTTCTTGGGCGGTTTCAAGGTCCACCGCGGCATCGTGATCCTCGCGGCGGTGTTGTTCGCATACGACCTCGGTGGGTTCATCTCGCTCATCCCCTATCTGAACGAGAGCGACCCGCGCGTCTTCATGCTTCTCTCCCTCTATCTGGCGATGTCGGCGATCTTTTTCGCCGTCTACCTGGCGCAGGACAGCGAACGGCGAGCCGAGTTGTGCCTGCAGGCCTATGCCCTGAGCACGGTCGCCGCGGCGGTCTGCGGCATCATCGGCTATTTGAGGCTGTTCGGGTTGGGGGACCTCTTCTCCCTTTACGGTCGCGCTTCGGGAACATTCAAGGATCCCAACGTGCTCGGCTCCTTCCTGGTGATGGGCGGCGTCTTCTACGTGCAGCGCCTGATCCTGGCACGCAGCCGCCTGGCCCTCCTCGACCTCGCTTGCCTGCTGATCGTCGTCGCGGGAATCTTCCTGTCGTTCTCGCGCGGCGCCTGGGGCGCCTTCGTGGTCGCGACCGCCCTGTGCGTCGGCTCGGCCTACCTGACGTCGAGCGATCGCAGGATGCGGCGGCGGATCGCCTTCATGACGGTCGCGGCCGCCGGTGTCACCCTCGGGGCGGTCGTGCTGCTGCTGTCCGTCGGGGAGACACGCGAGCTGTTCCTGCAGCGCGCGACGCTGGAGCAGGACTACGATGGCGGTGCGACGGGGCGCTTCGGCAACCAGGCACGCTCCATCCCCATGCTGCTCGACCACGTCAACGGACTGGGCCCCCTGCGCTTCCGGCTGATCTTCGGCCTCGAACCGCACGACACCTACATCAACGCTTTCGCATCCTACGGATGGCTGGGCGGCTTCGCCTTCGTGCTTCTGGTGGGTCTGACCGCCTATGTGGGTTTCAGGCTGATCTTCAAAGCCTCGCCTTATCGGAGGCTGGCGCAGGTCTACTGGCCATCGCTTCTGGTGTTCTTCTTTCAAGCGTTCCAGATCGACATCGATCACTGGCGACACGTGTTCTTTTTGCTGGGCGCCGTGTGGGGCTTGGAGACCGCGCGCGTCCGGTGGATGGAAAGGCATGCTTGGGGCGCCTCGAGGTCCCCACGGCTGGTACCCACGGCGCCTCTCCCGCTGCCGCGTCCCGCTCCCGTCCTGGCTTGATGGAATCGTCCGCCGCTCTGTGCCCCACGGAAACGAAGGGCGGCCGAAACCTTGGGCCGTCGGCTGCGTAGCTCCAGCATCCTTTCGCTGACGAAGGGCAACGACATTGGAGCTGAAGATGATTTCCATGAACAAGAAGGGCTCGATCGCCGCCCTCGTTGTGGCTGTTTCCCTCGCGGCCCTTCCGGTCTCGGCCGCGATGACCAAGATGGTCGGTGGCGCACCGATGTATCCGACCAAGAACATCGTCGAGAACGCCGTCAATTCGAAGGATCACACGACCCTGGTCGCCGCCGTCAAGGCCGCGGGTCTCGTGGACACCTTGATGGGTGCCGGCCCCTTCACGGTCTTCGCGCCGACCAACAAGGCGTTCGGCAAGCTGCCCGCCGGCACGGTGGATACCTTGGTCATGCCGGAAAACAAGGACAAGCTCACGGCTATCCTGACCTACCACGTGGTGCCCGGAAAGCTGACCGGCAAGGACCTGATGGCCGAGATCAAGGCCGGCGGAGGCAAGGCCGAACTCAAGACCGTCCAGGGCGAGACCTTGACCGTCACCCGGGCCGGTAAGGGCCTCAATGTCACCGACGCCAAGGGGGACACGGCGCATGTCACCATCGCGGATGTGATGCAGTCGAACGGCGTCATCCACGTCATCGACACCGTCATGCTGCCCGCCGGCTGATCCTCCGCTAGAGTACGGCAAGAGCACCGGCGGTCGGTCGCGAAGGAGGCGTTTTCCGACGTGTTGTGGGCACGCTTCCTCGTCCTGATCGTCGGCCTCATGTGCCTTGCCGGGATCATCATCGCAGCCGCCGGAACTCACGCGGGAGGCGGCGACCTCGCGCGCCTTGCCTCAGAATTCCTCTTGATCCATGCGGCCGTGGTTCTTTCCCTGGCGATGGCTGTTCTCCTCGGCCTGAGGTTCACCCTGCCCTGGCTGCTCGCGGCCAGCTGTCTGGCCGCCGGGACGATCCTCTTCAGCGCCGATCTGGCGACGATCGCGTTCTCTGGCGAAAGGCGCCTGCCCTGGATTGCGCCGATGGGCGGCACCCTCATGGCTGCCGGATGGGCAGGTGTCTCGATTGCCGCGGCGTTGAAGCGATAGGGTTATCGGAGGCGTTCAAGGGAGGATCGGTCCCGAACTCAGGACAAGGCTTGGCTTTGTTCAAGACGCTCGTTAGCTTGGCACCGCTTGTACACCCTGCGCGATCGAAGCAGGGATAAGCAAGATAGACGGACAGCCGATGCTTGGCTCCACGCGTGAACTCGCCGATGTCCTCGCTCGCGTCGCCAAGCGCGACAGGGTCGCTTTCGAAATCATGTATGGCGCGACGAGCGCCAAGCTCTACGGGGTGGTGCTGAAACTCCTCTCGCGACGGGGGTTGGCCGATGAGGTTCTCCAGGACGTCTATCTCCGGATCTGGGAGCGCGCGGGAGATTTCGATGCCTCTCGAGGATCCCCCATCACCTGGATGGCCACGATCGCAAGGAACCGGGCACTCGATGAACTTCGCCGGCAAAAGGTTCTGCCGAGCAGTGACATCGACGGTGAGTTCGATCTCGCATCCGATGCTGAGGGCGCCCTGGAATCGATGGAGCGGACCGACAAGCTCAAGGCGCTGATGGCCTGCCTCAACGCTCTTGAGAAGGACCGGCGTGACCTTGTGCTGCTCGCCTACTATCGAGGTCTCAGTCGTGAAGACCTGGCGCAACGATCGGGCCGGCCGATCGCGACCATCAAGACGTGGTTGCACCGCAGCCTGAACCAACTGAGAGTGTGCTTGGCGCAATGAGCGATCCTGAAGACGACGACGTCTTGGCGGCGGAATACGTGCTGGGAACGCTCGATCTCGAGGAGCGCCTCCACCTGCAAAAGCGCCTGGACACCGATGCTGCGCTCAAGCGAAATGTGCTCGCCTGGGAAGAGCGATTGGCGCCCCTCCTGTCCCTGTATCCGGAAGTCGGCGCGCCGCCGCACGTGCTGAACGGCCTGATGGCCCGGCTCGACGCTTTGAATGAACCGCCAGCCGCGGGCAGGCGCGGCAACGTCGTCGCGCTGCGGCGGAGCGTAGGGCGCTGGCGCCTCGCCACGGCTGCCCTT
>CAXSEU010000136.1:0-5076 GCA_964236485.1 uncultured Lichenihabitans sp.
GCCGTCGCCATCTTCGATGGCACGAAACGCCTGGGCTTCTATAATTCCGCGTATCGGGTGCTGTGGGGGCTCGACGCGTCCTTCCTGGACAGCCGCCCTTCCGACAGCGAGATTCTGGACCGTCTGCGCGCCGAGCGGCGCCTGCCCGAACAGGCGGACTACCGCGCCTGGAAGGCCGGGATCATGGCCGCCTATCAGGCGGTGGAGACGAGCGAGACCGTTTGGTATCTCCCCGACGGACGCACGTTGCGGGTCGTCACCAACCCCAATCCCAAGGGCGGGGTGATCTACCTCTTCGACAATGTGACGGAGCGCTACCACCTCGAGTCCCGCTTCAATGCCATGATCCGCGTGCAGGGCGAGACGCTGGACACCCTCAAGGAAGCCGTCGCGGTGTTCGGCTCGGATGGCCGGCTGAAGCTGTTCAACCCCTCCTTCGCCACCATGTGGCGTTTCGAGACCGGCCCCCTGACCGAGCAGCCGCACATCGACGTGCTGGCGGAGCACTGCCTGCCGCTGAGCCTCGACACCGATGTCTGGACGGACGTCCGATCCAGCGTCGCCGGCCTGCACGACGCGCGTCGCGGCTTCGAACGGCGCATCCACCGCCACGACGGTTCCATCATCGATTGCGCGGCGGCCCCGCTTCCGGACGGCGCGACGCTTCTGACGTTCACCGACGTGACCGCCGGCGTGAACGTCGAACTGGCCCTGACGGAACGGAATTCGGCACTGCTCGAGGCCGAGAAGCTGCGCAACGATTTCGTCCACCACGTCTCCTACGAATTGCGTTCGCCCCTCACCAACATCATCGGTTTCATTCAGCTCCTCAGCGACAGTGCCGTGGGCCCGCTCAATGCGAAGCAGGTCGAATACGCCGGCTACGTGACCAAGTCTTCGGCGGCCTTGCTGGCCATCATCAACGACATCCTGGATCTCGCCACCATCGACATGGACGCCATGGAGTTGAGCCTCGGTACGGTCGACATCCGGCAGACCATGACGGAAGCCGCCGAAGGGGTGCAGGACCGCCTTGCCGAACACGCCATCGAGTTGCAGATCGTCGCCATGGACGGCATCGGCACCTTCAAGGCCGACGGCAAGCGGCTGCGCCAGATCCTCTTCAACCTTCTTTCGAATGCCATCGGCTTCTCGGCGCCGGGTCAAACCGTGACGCTCGCGGCGCTGCGGCGCGACGAGCAGGTGGTCTTCAAGGTCTCCGATCAGGGACGAGGCATCCCGATGGAGGTGCTCGATCGGGTGTTCGAGCGCTTCCACTCCGAGACCGGCGGCTCGCGCCATCGCGGTGTCGGACTCGGTCTGTCGATCGTCCGCTCCCTCGTCGAACTGCATGGCGGCGCGGTGCTGATCGACTCTGCCCCGGGCGAGGGCACCACGGTGACCTGCATCTTCCCGCTGGTGCGCAGCGAGCGGGCCAGTCTCACGGCGCGTCAGTAGGCCGGCGATGCCCGCCCGGCACGCCGGCTTTGCTCCGCTCCCCGCCATTGCGGTGGCCCTCGTTGCGGCGGCGCTCCTGGTCTTGGCGCTGCGCACCCTGGTCTATCTCAGGCGGCGCGCAAGGCTGCTGTCTCTGACCGCGAGCGTGACGCGGACCCATGCCAAGCTGTTGACCGTCAAGCGGAGGCAACTCGTGAAGCACGACGGCTACGGCAACCATGATCTGTCGGGCTGGATCGCCCACGCCAATTACTTCATCGACAGCGTGGTTCTGCGGGAAGCCCGTCGCGCCGGGCTCGACACCGCCGGCACGGCGCCGGGCGAGCGCCTGCGCTCCGACGTCACCCGGCGCTTCCTCGCTGTCGTGAATGCCACCGGGCCCGGCGGCGTCGACCCCGCGCCCGGCGTGGTCGTCCCGTCCGGCCAGCGCTACGAAGCGCTCTGCCACCGTCTGCTGGAAGCGGCCGGATGGATCGTCTCGACGACGCCGGTCACCGGCGACCAAGGGGCCGACCTCATCGCCGACGGGTCGGATCAGCGTGTCGTGATCCAATGCAAGTTCCACGCGAAGCCGATCGGCAACAAGGCCGTCCAGGAGGCTTATACGGCGAGGAACATGCACGGTGCCGACCACGCGGTCGTGGTTTCGAACAACAGTTTCACCCGCTCGGCGATGCAACTGGCGCGGGCCAACGAGGTGCTGCTGCTCCACCACGATCAACTGCCGGAACTGGCGAAGTTGATCGCGCAACGGCGGGCGAAGCCCCTCGGACACGCCAGCGCGTGATGCTCCTGGCGCGCCGGGGTTCTTCATCGCAATGCAACGTCGACACAGGCCGCGAGCCTTGTGCTAAGGGCTTCGCATGACACTAGCCGTCGCCCGCCCGCCCGCCGGCGCCGAGAGGACGTTCCCGGTCGAGGAACTCACCCCCCTCGACCGGGAAATCGCCACCCTCCGTGTCGCGCATGACGAAGATGCGGCCTTTCGCAAGGCCGTCGTCGAGCGGTTCCGGGCCGCGTTGGCGGAGGGGCGAGCCGCCATCACGGCGGATTTCGAGGCCGACCACGGCGGCCTGCGCTGCGCCACGCGATTGGCCGACCTCGAGGACGAGCTGATCCGCTCGATCTACAATTACGTCGTGCGATTCGTCTATCCGCTGCTGAAGCCGACGACTAGCGAGAGGCTCTGCGTCGCGGCGGTGGGAGGCTACGGGCGCGGGACCTTGGCGCCCGGGTCCGACATCGATCTCCTGTTCCTGCTTCCCTACAAACAGACACCCTGGGGTGAGAGCGTCGTCGAGGCGATGCTCTACCTCCTGTGGGATCTGCGGCAGAAAGTGGGCCATTCGACCCGCTCGGTGGACGAATGCATCCGCCAGGCCAAGGCGGACATGACGATCCGCACCGCACTTTTCGAGGCTCGCTTCATCCTCGGCGACGAGCCGCTGTTCAAGGAACTACGGGCACGCTTCGAACGCGACGTGGTGGCCAGGACGGCACGGGAATTCGTCGGTGCCAAGCTGATCGAACGCGAGGCCAGGATCGCCCGGGCCGGCGCCTCACGCTACCTCGTCGAGCCCAACGTCAAGGAAGGCAAGGGGGGTCTTCGCGACCTCAACACGCTGTTCTGGATCGCCTCCTATGTCTATCACGGCCACGGCGCCGAACACCTGGTCAAGGCGGGGCTCTTCACCCACCGGGAGTTCGGGCTTTTCAGGCGGTGTGAGGAGTTCCTCTGGAGGGTCCGCTGCGAACTGCACATCGCCGCCGGGAGGGCGGAGGAGCGGCTGAGCTTCGATTATCAGCGCATCATCGCGGCGAAGCTCGGCTACGGCAGCCACGCCGGGTTGTCCGCGGTCGAACGGTTCATGAAGCACTACTTCCTGGTTGCCAAGAACGTCGGCGATCTCACCGCGATCGTCTGTGCGGCGCTGGAGGAAAGG
Organism: uncultured Lichenihabitans sp.; assembly: GCA_964236485.1. Taxonomy (GTDB): domain Bacteria; phylum Pseudomonadota; class Alphaproteobacteria; order Rhizobiales; family Beijerinckiaceae; genus Lichenihabitans. Next base: position 3,402 of record CAXSEU010000136.1, read on the forward strand.
GAAGCCAAGGCTCCCGCCCGCTTCGATCGCATCGCCAATAGCTTCCGGCGGCGGACGCGGTCCGTGCCCGGGTCGAACGATTTCACCATCGAGGTGGACCGTCTTACGGTCGCGCGCCGTGACGTCTTCGAACGCGATCCGGTGAACCTCATCCGCCTGTTCTCCCTCGCGGACCGCTATTCCCTGCCGATCCACCCGGACGCGACACGCCTCGTAACCCACTCACTGCGCCGGATCGATGCCGACCTCCGCGCGAACCGGGAGGCCAACCTCCTTTTCATGGAGATCCTGACCTCCCGCAACGCACCTGAAACCGTGCTGCGGCGCATGAACGAAGCGGGGGTTCTGGGGCGCTTTATCCCCGAATTCGGCCGGATCGTCGCGCTGATGCAGTTCAACATGTATCACCACTACACGGTCGACGAGCATCTGCTCCGCGCGGTAGGGCACCTGGCGGAGATCGAAGCCGGGCGCAGCAAGAGTGAGCACCCCCTCGCTAATGACCTGATGCCGTTCATCACCACTCGTGGCGCCCTCTACCTCGCGGTCTTCCTGCACGATGTCGCCAAGGGACGAGACGAGGATCATTCGCTGGCCGGTGCCGCCCTGGCCCGCAGGCTGGCGCCACGGTTCGGCCTCTCCGCCGAGGAATGTGAACTGGCCGCCTGGCTGGTCGAGAACCACCTCGTCATGTCCAACACGGCACAGAGCCGCGACCTCAACGATCCCAAGACCATCGAGACCTTCGCCGGCGTCGTGCAGACGATGGAACGCCTGAAGTGCCTGATGATCCTCACCATCTGCGACATCAAGGCGGTAGGTCCGGGTGTCTGGAACGGCTGGAAGGGTCAGTTGCTGCGCACCCTTTACCGCGAGACCGAAGTTCAGCTCGAAGGGACCGACGCATACTCGGATCACAACACCCAGGTTCTTGCCGCCAAAGCCGAATTGCGGCAGCAGATACCGGAGTGGTCCGACGAGGAGTTTGCCGCCTATGCGGCCCGTCACTATCCCTATTATTGGGTCAGGGTTGACCTCCCCCGGAGACACCGGGAAGCCAAGCTTCTGGCGAGTTTGTCGCGCGAGGGGAAATCCTTGGGCTCGGAAGTCTCCACCGATGCCTTCCGCGGCGTGACGCAGATGACGATCGCGGCACCCGACCATCCTCGCCTGCTCTCGACCATAGCCGGCGCTTGCGCCAGTGCCGGCGCCAATATCGTAGATGCCCATATCTACACGACGACGGACGGCTTGGCGCTCGATACGGTGGCTCTCTCCCGGGCGTTCGACCAGGACGAGGATGAACTGCGTCGCGCGGGACGTATCGCCAGCGGTATCGAACGGGCGCTGCGCGGCGACATCCGGCTAGCGGATACGGTCGCGGCCAAGGACGCGATACCGAAGGGGCGAGCGGCTTTCGAACACCGGCCCGAGATCAAGTTCGACAATTCGGCGTCTCGGCGGCATACGGTGCTGCAGTTCAGCGGTGCCGATCGGCCAGGACTGCTCTACGACCTCACACGGGCGCTTTCGGCCCTCAACCTCAACATCGCCTCGGCGCATGTGGCGACCTTCGGCGAGCGCGCCCGCGACGTGTTCTACGTCACCGACTTGCTCGGCGCGCAGATCAACGCGCCGATCGGCGGCATTACGGGACGCGCAATGCGCTCGATCG
>CAXSEU010000136.1:5086-8633 GCA_964236485.1 uncultured Lichenihabitans sp.
TGGCGACCTTCGGCGAGAAGGCCGTGGACAGCTTTTACGTGACCGACCTCACGGGGGCGAAGATCACGGAGCGGAGCCGCGAGAATGCGATCCGACGGTTTCTGGCCGAGGCCTTTTCTGATAAAGGCGGCGGCTGATTGTCCCCCGGCCTGACCGGGCGATGGAGCTTCCACTGCCGGTCGGGCGCTCACATGCTTCAAAAACGTCGGTTGAGCCGGCTTTATGGGCGGCCTGTCCCGCATGTCGAGGCGCTTGATTTTCCTGATCTCCCGCCAGATATGGGCACCGACATCGCGGCCGACGGACGTCGACGGGCCAGAGGCGCCCGTGTTCGGTCGGGCTGATGATTTCCCCTCGGGACGTCGCGATCGAGCGCCGACGTTCCCTCGACAGAGTGATCGCCATGACGGATAAAGACGAAGTCGTTTCGCCGGAGGCCGCCACTTCCGACGTCGGGCAGCCCGCCGCGGCCACTCAGCCAACGGCTGAGGACACGATCGCCGGCGTGGCAGCGGAGGCGCTGACGGCCGAGGTCGCCTCGTTGAAGGACCGCGTGTTGCGCACGATGGCGGAGATGGAGAACCTGCGCCGGCGAACCGAAAAGGAGGTCGCCGATGCGAAGTCCTATGGCGTGTCGTCCTTCGCGCGGGACATGCTGACGGTCGCCGACAATCTGAAGCGGGCCCAAGCCAGCCTGCCCGCCGAGGCGCGGGACGACCTCAGCCCGGCGATCAAGACCTTCATCGAGGGCGTCGAACTGACGGAGCGGGATTTCGTGTCGCGTCTGGCGCGATTTGGAATCAAGCCGATCGAGACGAGCGGCCAGCGTTTCGATCCCAACCGTCATGAAGCGCTGTTCGAGTTGCCCGACCCGAGCGTACCGTCCGGAACCATCGTCCAAGAGGTCGAAACCGGTTACATGATCGCCGACCGGATCCTGCGGCCCGCCAAAGTCGGCGTGGCGCGTGGTGGCGCCAGGGCGGAGGCTGCCGTTCAGTAAGGCACTGACCCGGCACTATCATCCCGTGGCGGGGTCGCCTCTCAGCGCCGCCGCCAGTGACCGCTTGGCCGAGCCCGGACGCAGCGGCCTCTGCTGGCTCTCGTGCGGGGCCCAGCCCGACAGCCACACAACCTCGAAGGTCGCCCGGATGCGGCCGTCTGGATCGGCGAAGCGCTCGGCATAGATCTGCATCGCGCGAATGAGGATTTCGCGACGCAGCGGCGTCCTCTGACGCAGCGTCAACGCATTGGTGGCGCCCATGGCCCGGAGGTCCGCGAACAGGCCGAGCGGGCTGGCGTATCGCACGATCAGCGTGTCGATGTCGGTGACCGGCAAGGCAAAGCCGGCGCGCTGCAACAGGCCACCGAGGTCGCGAAGATCAGAGAACGGCGCGACCCGCGGACTGGCACCTCCGGCGATCTCGGCTTCGGCGGCGAACAGCGCCTCGCGCAGCTCGGCGAGCGTGCTTCCGCCCAGCAGACAGGCGAGGAACAGGCCGTCGGGCTTCAAGGCGCGACGGACCTGCACGAGGGTGCCCGGCAGATCGTTGACGGCGTGGAGCGCCAGCAGCGACACCACGAGATCGAAGGCCTCGGCGCCGAACGGCTGGGCCTCCTCGTCGGCCACAACGCCCAGCCAATCCCCCTGCCCCACGGCCTCGTGGACGGGCGCCGCGCGCACGAGGGTCGTGTCAGGCAGCGCCGCCCGAAATCGCCGCGCGGCTTCCGGCCGGGACGTGCCAAGGTCCAGCACCTGCCGAAACGTGCGCTTCACCGTCGAGAGGCGGTCGACGAGATCTTCGGCGCTCCGGTCCAGGAGGAAATCCTCGGCGCCACTCGCCAACGCCCGGGCGAGCCGCCGGCGCAGCAAGGGCCGATCGAAAATCCGCGGTGCTGGGGAGGAAGGAGGGATCGGCGTCACGGCTCTGATATGGCGCCGAACGAGGCCGCGTCAAAGTCGACGCACCGCTGAAACGCGGCGGCGGCTTCGAAGGGCGCATCGGCGCGGGACGGCGCCAGCCGGATCCCGACTTGGCTCCGTCAGGCGGCGGAACGACGCGGCTCCGCAGCCAGCCGCGGCTTGGGCGTCGCGGCATCTCCCGCGATCGTGAACCTGGCCACGATGTCGGAAAGCTGGTCCGATTCGCCGAGCAGCATGTCGCCCACCGTGGTGGTATCGCGGGCCATCGCTCCATTCTGCTGGATCACGCGCTCCATCTGCGTGATGGCGGAGTTCACGTGGCCGACCTCGTCGGCCTGCGCCTCCACAGTGCTGGCGATGCCATTCACCGCGTCGTTGATGGCAGTGATCTTTCCGGCGATCCGTTCCAACGCGGCACCGGCCTCCCCCACCAGGGCGACGCCACGTTCCACATTCCGGCCGGACGTGGACACGAGGCTCTTGATCTCCTTGGCGGCCTCGGCGGAGCGTTGAGCGAGCGCTCGAACCTCGGAGGCCACCACCGCGAAGCCACGACCAGCCTCACCCGCCCGTGCCGCCTCGACCCCAGCATTGAGGGCGAGCAGGTTGGTCTGGAAGGCGATCTCGTCGATCACCCCGATGATCTGGTCGATCTGTTTGGAGGATTGGGCGATGCTGTCCATCGCCGAGACAGCGTTGCGCACGATGCCGCCCGACTGCTCCGCGTCGCTCCTGGCCGCCGCGACGGCCGCTCGGGCCTCGCCGGCACCGACGGTGGCGCGCTTCACGTTCGACATGATGCCGCCGACAGCTTCCACCGTCCGCTGCAGGCTATCGGCCTGCAGGTCAGTTCGGCCCGACAGGTCCGCGATGGCGTGGGAGATCTGTTGCGAACCGTCGTGAATCGATCCCGCCGTGTCGGCCAGATCGGCGATCATGTCATGAAGCGTCTGCGCCGCCACGTTGAAATCGGTCGCCAACTGGCCCGACCACTCGGGTAGGCTGCCCTCGACCCGGTGGGTCAGGTCGCCGCCAGCGAGAAACGCCAAGGCCTTCCCGAGGCTACCCGACACCAGGGTGAACTGTTGCTGTTGCCGCTCTCTCTCGATTGTTTCAAGCGCGACCTTGGCGTCCTGTTCGGCTGTGAGGTCCTTGAGGATCTCCACGACGGCCTCGACCTCACCGGCGTCGTCCGGAATGGCATTGGCCTCGATGCGGAGGTAGCGCTTTCGCCCGAGCAGCGGCATGTTGCACCAGTTCTCGGCAGAACGGACGCGAGGGTCACCAGCGGTCATTTGCGTATAGAGCGCGGCGGAGGCCGGCCCCGGATCCTTGAAAAGCAGGTCCGCTAGGCAGGGGCGCTGGTGGTCGTAGAAGCCTCGCCAGTGGTCCTGGGTGCCCAGCACCGTCGCAGCCTTCAGGCCGGTCAAATCCTCGAGCGCTCGGTTCCAGAGAATTACCTTACGTGACGCGTCGAGCACGAACACAGGCACCGACAACGTCGTCAGGATCCGGAAATCGGCCACGAACGGGTTCGCGGGACGTTTGCTGTGCCTTGAACCAAACATCACCGCCCGCCTTCGCCTCGAACCCGCCGACCGCCGAACCTGGCCCATCATAGTTGAT
>CAXSEU010000137.1:0-4225 GCA_964236485.1 uncultured Lichenihabitans sp.
GTTACGGTCGCGGTCAAGCGCGGAGGAAATGGTCATCGGAGGGTGCTACACATCCTGGGAAGGGTCATCGGCGCGAGGCGTCATCGCTCGCAACCCCCGAGGGGCCGCGTCGATGGAAGGGCTGAACGTCACATCCCAAACAGCGTCGTCGGCGTGTTGCCGGCCTTGAGGTTGCGGTATCGTGCCAGGGCCCACAGCGGGAAGAACTTCGAATATCCGTGGTAGTTCAAGTAGAACACCCGCGGAAATCCGGTTGCCGTATAGCGGTCGTTCGGCCAGAAGCCATCCGCCTGCTGCTGCGTCTTGAGATACGCGATGCCCCGGGCGACGTGCGGACCGTCGACCTTGCCGGCGGCCATGAGGCCGATCACCGCCCAGGCGGTCTGCGAGGACGTGCTCGGTGCCGGGGAATAGGCCTTGTAGTCGAGCGCGTAGCCCCGGTCGTCTTCACCCCAGCCGCCATCGGGGTTCTGGATCGCCTCGAGCCAAGCCACGGCTTTCACGACGGCCGGATGGTCGGGCCCGATCCCGGCGACGTTGAAGGCGCACAGCACCGACCAGGTCCCATAGACGTAGTTGAGGCCCCATCGGCCGAACCAGCTTCCCTCCGGATGCTGCTCGCGCAACAGGTATTCGATGCCGCGCCGCATCGGCTCGCTCGTCCGCGCCGTCTCTCCCAATTGCGCCAACATGGAGACACAGCGCGCCGTGACGTCGGCGGTCGGCGGGTCCAGGAGAGCGCCGTGGTCGGCGAACGGGATCGCGTTGAGGTAATAGGAGGTGTTATCGACGTCGAAGGCGCCCCAGCCCCCGTTGGCGCTCTGCATGCCGACCACCCATTCGCGTCCGCGCGCGATGGCCTCGTCATAGCGCCGCTCCCGGCCCTTGCCTTGCGCCCGATCCATGGCCATGACCACGACCGCCGTGTCGTCGAGATCGACGTAGTAGTCGTTGCGATACTGGAAGGCCCAGCCGCCCGGGCGCAGATCCGGCCGCTGGAAGGCCCAGTCGCCCTTGAAGTCCAGAACCTGCAGGGGTCCCAGCCATTCGAGGCCTCGATCCACGGCTTCGTCCTGCTCGGGCCCGGCTTCCATGAGCGCGTGAGCCGACAAGACCGTATCCCAAACGGGCGAAAGGCAGGGCTGGCAAAAGGCCTCGTCGGCCTTGTGGGTCATCAGCTTCTCGACGGCGGCCTTCGCGGTGATCATATGCGGGTCGTCGTTCGGCACGCCCAAGGCGTGGAACATCATCACGGTGTTGGCGATCGACGGGTAGATGGCCCCGAGCCCGTCGACGCCGTTGAGGCGCTCGCGCACGAAAACATCGGCCTTGGCGATTGCTGCCTGCTTGGCCCGCTTCGGAAAGAACGGCTCGACGACGCGCAAGACCCGGTCGAGCTGAATGAAGAACGCGCCCCAGAACCCGATCTGATTCACGGTCTTCGGCCAGCGACGGATCCGCTTTGGCGGGACGACGAAGAGTTCGTCGATCGTGATGCGCCGCGGGTTCTTCGCCGGCACCTTGAGGGCCATCATCACCAGGAGGGGCACCAGCGTGTCGCGGGCCCAGTAGGACAGCCTGTAGATGTGGATGGGGAACCACCTCGGCGCCAGCATGAGTTCGACCGGCATCACCGGCACGGCGCTCCAGGGGATGACGCCGAAGAAGGCCAGCGTCGTCCGGGTGAAGATGTTCACGTTGACGGCGCCGCCGATGGCGAGGATCGCCTCCCTGGCGCGCTTCATGTGCGGCGCCTCGATCGGATCGCCCACGGCCTTCAGGGCGAAATAGGCCTTGACGCTGGCCGAGATGTTGATCTCGCCTTTCGCCAGCATCGGCCAGCCGCCATGCGGCTCCTGAATGCGCCGGAGATAGGCCGCGACCTTGCCCTCGTTCACCGGATCGAGTTCGCCGAGGTAATGCTTCAGCAGGATGTATTCGGCCGGGATCGCCGCATCGGCTTCGAGATCGAAAGCGAAATGCCCGTCGGGCTTCTGCACGCCCGTCAAGGCGCGCGTCGCCGTTTGGATGACGCGGTCGAGGTCGAAATCTCCCGCCGGTCCGGAGCGGACGGCAGAGCGGGCTAGAGGGGCGAAAGACATTCGTGGGTTTTTCTCGGCAGTTGCTTGAAGCGATCCATCACGGTGTCGGTCTCTCCGCCGAGCGGAGGTTCGAACCGCATTTCGACCGCGCCGAGACGAGGGGACCGTCGAACGATCGGCACGGACAAAAGGTTCCCGATTATGTTGCGGCGCACCATAGCGTGTTGGGTGGATGGAATGCGCCCCCTGTTTGATGCCTGCCGGGGACGAGCATTTTTCCCTAGCCGGAGCGAACCCATGACAGCAAGGATGCTTTACATGGAAACGAGAGCGCAAGCGCCGCAGAGGGAGGATTGTGATGACGCGAGTCGCATTGGTCACCGGGGGAACGCGCGGCATCGGCGCAGCGATCTGCAAGATCCTCAAAGGCTCGGGCGTGACGGTCGCGGCCAATTACGGCGGCAACCATGACGCGGCCCGGCGGTTCGCGGACGAAACCGGCATCGCCACCTTTCCGTGGGACGTGAGCGATTTCGCTGCTTCCGCCGAAGGCGTCGCCCGAGTCGAGGCGGAGATCGGCGCGGTCGACATCCTGGTCAACAATGCCGGCATCACCCGCGACGGGTTCTTCCACAAGATGTCGCTGGAGCAATGGCGCAGCGTGCTGTCGACCAACCTCGACTCGCTGTTCAACGTCACGCGTCCGGTCATCGAAGGCATGCGGGCAAGGAACTGGGGCCGCATCGTGGTGATCTCGTCGATCAATGGTCAGAAGGGCCAGATGGGACAGGTGAACTATTCCGCCGCGAAGGCGGGCGATCTCGGATTCGTCAGGGCGCTGGCGCAGGAAAACGCCACCAAGGGCGTCACGGTCAACGCCATCTGCCCCGGCTATATCGGAACCGAGATGGTGCGGGCCATCGCACCCGAGATCCTGAAAGCCAAGATCCTGCCGCAGATTCCGGTCGGACGCCTCGGTCTGCCGGAGGAGGTCGGCAGGGCCGTGGCCTACCTGGTTTCGGAGGACGCGTCGTTCGTGACCGGTTCGACCCTCACCATCAACGGCGGCCAGTTCATGGCGGCATAGCGGTTCGGCTGACGCCGGCCCTTCACCGGTCCCCGTGTGAACTGAACTCGTCTTGAAACCGGAAAGCCTTGAGGCGGGCCATCGCGACGCCGGCCGCGGCGCCGAACAGCACGCCGAGGGCCTTCGCCTCGAAATCCGGCACGCGGCCATGCCGGCCCGGGACATCGTTCTGCAAGATCTCGAGAAGGCCGGCGACAAGCAGCAGCACGAGCCAGCCGCCGACGCGGCGGCGCGGATAGGCCAGAGTGAAGAGGAGACTGACTGCGAGGAAGGCGCCGAACCGCTCGACCTGTGGCGGCAGGCCGCTCTCCGGCCTGAAGTCGATCGGTCCGAGCGTCGCGGCGCCGATCCCCAGAAGCCCCAGCCAGAACAGGACGCCGGCAAGGCGCCTCAATGCCTGAAATGCCGGACGCCGGTAAACACCATGGCGAGACCGGCCGCGTCGGCGGCGGCGATCACCTCGGCGTCCCGCACCGACCCGCCCGGCTGGATGATGGCGGTCGCACCCGCTGCCGCCGCCGCCTCGACGCCGTCCGCGAAGGGGAAAAAGGCGTCCGACGCCAGGACCGATCCCATGGCGTAGCTCTGCGGGACCCCGGCCGCCCTGGCGGCGTCCTCCGCCTTCGAGGCTGCGAACCGCACCGCATCGACGCGGCTCATCTGCCCTGCCCCGATGCCGGCCGTTCCGCCGTCCTTGACGAACACGATGGCATTGGATTTGACGTGCTTGACCACGCGGAAGCCGAGGCGCAGGTCCGCCATTTCGCTCGCGGTCGGGGGCCGTCGGCTGACGATCCTGAGATCCATGTCCTCGACGCTCGCCCCGTCCCGCTCCTGCACCAGGAAGCCGCCCGCGACGCTGCGCCACGTCAGTCCCCGCGCCTTTGGATCCGGCAGGGTGCCGGTCAGCAGCAGCCGCAGGTTCTTCTTGGCCGCCAGGATGGCGAGCGCCTCCTCGTCGGCGTCGGGGGCGATGATGGCCTCGGTGAAGGTCTTGACGATCTCGGACGCCGCACGCCCGTCGAGCCGGCTATTCAGCGCCACGATGCCGCCGAAGGCCGACGCCGGATCGCAGCGCAGCGCCCGGCCGTAGGCC
>CAXSEU010000137.1:4235-8619 GCA_964236485.1 uncultured Lichenihabitans sp.
CGCGAGGAACTCACCGATGTCGTGGATCTGCTGAGCGGTGAGATCCGTGGTCGTGAAGTAGCGCAGCGCCCGGCCGTAGGCCCCCATGACATCGGTGCCGATGCCGACGCCGCAAGGATTGGCATGTTTGATGATCGCCACGGCGGCCGTGTCGCCGGGAGCGAACTCCGCCACGAGGTCGAGCGCCGCGTCGGCATCGCCGATGTTGTTGTAGGACAGCGGCTTACCGCCGATGAGACGGGCCGAGCCGACGCCTGGCCTCCGGTCGAGCGTGCGGTAGAAACCGGCCCGCTGGTGGGGATTTTCCCCGTAGCGCAGGTCCGCCGCCAGGCTGCCGCCAAGCGCCCGCACGTCGGCCGCATGGGCGCTGCTGCCGGTCTCCTCCATCCACAGCGCGATCGTGGCATCGTAGGCGGCCGTGCGGGCGAAGGCCTTCTGGGCGAGCGCCCGGCGGAAGGCGAGCCGCGTCGCCCCGGCGTTTTCCTCGATCTCCGCCCGAACCCCCGCGTAGTCGGCGACGTCGACCACGACCACGACGTCGCCGTGGTTCTTCGACGCCGCCCGGATCATGGCCGGGCCGCCGATGTCGATGTTCTCGACACACTCCTCCGGCGGGGCACCGCGCCGCACCGTGGCCTCGAAGGGATAGAGGCTGACCACCAGGAGATCGATCGGCGCGATGTCATGGGCCAGCATGGCGGCCTCGTGGCTCGGATTCTCGCGGATCGCCAGCAGGCCGCCGTGAACCAGCGGATGCAAGGTCTTCAGCCGGCCGTCCATCATCTCGGGGAAGCCGGTGAGGTCGGAGACGTCCTTGACGGGCAGGCCGGCGGCCGTCAGCGCTTGCCGTGTGCCGCCGGTGGAGACCAGTTCGACACCGCGCTCATGGAGGAAGCGGGCGAACTCCGTCAACCCGCTCTTGTCGGACACGGAAAGCAGGGCCCGCTGGATGCGGCGTAGGTCGCTGGTCATGGGATCCATCGTCGCGTGAGGCGCCCGGGGCTCCGTGCTCCCAACGCGATGCGTGCTTCGATCGAAAGCACGATCACCTCTATGCCGGACCAGAAAGTCGGGCGCTCGTCGCCGTGGGGACCCTTAGCATGCCGGGCCGCGCTTGTCGCCGGACGTCGAAGCGCCTATCGGCGGAACCGCCTCATTCCTCGACCACCAGGGTGCCGATGAGGTCCAGCAGTTCGGTCTGCGCGGCACCGGTCTGAAGCAGGAACTCGGCGAGCGGCAGCTGTGTTTCGTCGTCCCGGAGCACCGATCCCACCCGCCGAGTCTCGCACCGAAGGACGAAGACGCGCTCGGTCAGGATGTCACGGGCGAGGGCGTAGCTTTCCCCTTCCTGCTCGCCGTCGCCCTGGCGGTAGAACTCCCGGATCAATGCCATACCACCTCCACGCCCCAGCGGGTTCGAACTCCGGAGGACCCGAAGGCGCCGCTTAACCATGTGGCGAGCTTCGGCCCCATGTAGGGCATGAAGCTGGTATGAGGGTTACGGAACTTGGTGTTCGAACACGGGGCCCGACGCTCATGAGACCGTTCACGCCAGGTCTGGTCGCGCTCTCGTTCCTTTGCGCGTCGACGAGCCTCGGCCGGGCGGCGGAGCCCGTTGCTCCCCCGGCCGCGGGCGACACCTGCGACGCGCTCTGCGGGCTGCAACGCTACTTCACGGCGGACCGCGCGGCGACGCAGGAGCCTGCCGCGGCGGGGGAGCCGAGCCGAACCCAGCCCGAAGGCGCCGTCTCCCCGGCCGAGAAAGTCGCGCGGCCGGCACCCCCGGCCATCCAGGTGGCCGAGCCCAAGCCGGCGCCGGATGTCCGACCAGGCAAAAAGGCCGTGCGTCATGGCGGGGTGGCACATGCCCCATCGGCGCGGCTCGCCACGGCTCCCCTGGCCCGGGAGCCGCGGCTCATCCGGCCAGGGACCCCGCGCTTCGCCTCGATCATCCCCGGCGGCGCCCCCACGGTAGGCGCGCGGTTCATGGCTCTTCGCAGCGATCCCCCGGCTCGCTGAGCGGGTCAGCGCCGTCCCGTCGGGACAGCGACCACACGATGCGGGGCAGATCACGGCTATGACCGGCGACGACGATCTGGTCGGTCCGCCGTGCGCCATCGGCACTCGCGAAGTAGATGCTTTCCTCCACCCCGACGGGCAGCCCGCCCGCTTCGAACATCCAGAGTTCCCCGCTCGGAAAGGCGATCAGCGCAGCCGCCCCGTCGCGGATCGTGCGGATACGAAGCGAAGGATGCAGGTGGAAGCGCAAGGCGAAGGGGTGGGCCGTGGCGGCGCGGCCGCGGCCCCGCCTGTGCGGCGGCGGTCCTGGCACGAGCTGGTCCACCCCATCGAGGCGTTCGCCGCCGGTCGCCAGCGCGAGCCGTCGCCGGTGGACGAGGCCGAAGCGTGGCGCGTAGCCGTCCTGCGACGCGTCGACAGTGATCACCCTTGTCTCGTCCATGCGATTGACCGGAACCTCGCCAGGGCCGGCGAAGAGCAGGCCCTCGAGGCGCCGGCCGAACCGCCGGCCCTCGATGAAGCGGCTCGACGACCTGTCGGCGAGGACGACGGTCGAATGCGCCGCCGTCGCCCGAGCCGCGTGCCGCACGTCGAGACCCCCGGCGTCCGGAGCGCCGCAGTTGACGATGAACTGTTGCGCTCCCACGGAGAATTCGAACGAGAGCGTGCCCGCGTTGGCGTGACGCGAGAACGCCACCGGCGGCGGCGCTCCGGCGTCCATGATGATGACCGCGCGGTCGGCCTCGAGCCTTTGATAGCCGGAATATGGCGCGTTGCGCAGCGGACGACCCCGGGTATCGTCATAGGCCAGCACGGTCGCCAGCGACTCGGGCCGGGTGACGCCCATGCCGTTGAAGAGCGCCAGCGCTCCGTCGCCGTGACGGAAGGTCCGCACCACCGGCATCATGCGGTCGATGGCGTTCAGCAAAGGCGGCGGCGGCGCGACGCCACCCGTGATGAATGCCTGACGCAGCGGCAACAGGAACAGTAGCAGTTCGACCGGCATGGCCGGGTCGCGGCTGACGTGTCCGCCGTCGGGCAGGATCTGGATGTCGATCTCGTCGAGCAGGATGCGAGTGGCCTTTCGCTGCAGCTTGCCGAAGCCTTCGGCGCAGAGGCCCAACTCGGTGAGCGCGATGGCGGCGAAGAGGCGCGCCTCGCCCGAAAGCCCCGTCGAGACCGCGCGGCGCAGGAAGGCCGCGTGCCGTCCGAGGCTCCGCATGAAGCGGCGGTAGAAGAACCCATCGGCGCCATCGAGGATGATGGGGGATTGGCTCAGCCACGCCAGGGCGCGGCGCGACGCCGTCTCGGGCGCCCAGGCGGGCACGTTGCGCGGCCGCCCTTCCTGGGCGATCCAGTCGCCCACGAGGGCGCGTGCATTGACGCGCGCTAGCGACGTATCGGCGGCCCGCAGGTGGCGAAGCCAGCCGAAGTCGGCCAGGGACCTGGCCCAATCGGGGCTCGGCGGCGGCGTCGCGAAGGGCGAGCGGCCATGCGTGTTCACGGCCTTGCCACCGAAAACGAAATAGCCGCCATAGATGTCGGCTGCGACGGTGGGATCGGCGGTGCGGATGTCGGGAGGGGCGATCAGCAGACGCCCCGGGGATCGATAGGCCTGGAGGCCGACGCTTCGGAGAACCCAGGCGCCTCTCCACCAGAGGGACGAGATGCCGTGCGAGATCAGAAGACCGGTTCGCCTCGCCGGCTCTCCCCCGGTCCTCTCCCTCACGGTCCGCGTTCCCGCGGGTCCGCTGGAGGTCGCGGCCGGCTTCGAGGAGGCGATGGATCGAAGATTCATAATCCCGACGTACCGGCCCCAACCTTCGACGGCTTGCGTCCATTCACGATGAAAGCATCGTAAAAGATTAAGCGTGCGTTATCACACCCTTCTTCAGGATAAGGTTACCGTAGAGGCGGTGCTCGCCGGTCGCCACGATGGCGAAGGCGGAGGCAGCGCGTTCGTAAAAGGCGAACCGCTCGAGCCTGGAGAGGCCGAACCGTTCTCCCTCGTGCAGGCGGATGACGTTGCGGAAGTCCTCGAAGATCGGCTGGTCCGCGTCGGGCTCACCCACCACCGCCATCACCCAGGCGGCTTCGTCCACGTAGGAGTCGAGCGGCATCACCGATAGAATGGCTCGCGCGGTGTCCGTGGCCGTCACGCTGGGTGACAAGGAGTCCGGCGGCAAGAACATCGCCGAGGTCTGCGCCCTGCCGATCAGCGACTGCGCCGACTACCTCCGCACCGTCGAGCTGTCCGCCCGGGAGCGGCAGATCGGCGAGCGGGTGCTCAAGGAGATCCTCGAGCGGCTGAACTTCCTGCTCGACGTCGGCCTCGACTACCTCTCGCTCGACCGGCCGTCCGGCT
>CAXSEU010000138.1:0-5400 GCA_964236485.1 uncultured Lichenihabitans sp.
GGACATCCAGCCCGATCGCACGAGAAAAGATCTATACGGCGCGCCGCACCAGCCGGATGATCAACAGCAGGATCACGGCGCCGATCACCGCATCGATGATCGCGCCGACGATGGACGAGCCGAAGTTGAGACCCAGCGCCGGCAGGATGAAGCCCGCCACGATGCCGCCGACGATGCCGACGATGATCCCGAAGCCCCCGCCCTGCACCAGAAGGCCTGCCAGCCATCCCGCGATGCCGCCGACGATGATGAGGGTCAATATCGATCCGCCGTCCATTCGGGGCTCCCGCCGATTCGCCGGTGACCGGCACATGGCAGCAAGTCGCAGGCGGCGCAAAGGTTCCGAGCGGGCGCGACCGGGCGTGCCGCGGCGTCAGGCGATGATGTCGGGGGTCACCTGATCCTCGAGGAAGCCGATCCGGTCGCGCAGGATCAGCTTCCTCTTCTTGAAGCGCTGCACCTGCAACTGATCGAAGGGGCCGATGTGGGTCAAGGCTTCGATGGCGGTGTCGAGATCGCGATGCTCTTCCCTGAGGCGGTCGATTTCGGCCTGGAACGAGAGGCGTTCCTCGTCCGTCAAATCCTTCGCCATGCCTCGCCGCTCCCCTCTGATCCGCCCGACGAGAACTATCGCTCCGGACCCGGATCGACCGCAAGGACGCCCCGCCTGATCGGCCGGCGCCTTTGAAGCGCCTCACGCGGTCTCTTGGAGCGAAACGTTGATTTTTCTCTAATGGCTGGGCCGAAGGCCCGCTCGCGCCGTCGAATGGTCAGCCTCGCGCAAGCTTCGCCGATCACAGTCGACCGATCGAGGGAGACCGCCATGCAAGTTTCAACCCGCATGTCCTACCCGGATCCGGGTCCGTCGCGTCAACGCTCGAAGCTGTGGACCGCCAGCCCGGGGCGCGCGGACGAGCGCGGAGGGGGCCACCGGGGAACCTTACCGCGCACCCCTCACCAATCGATTAACGCTCGCCCGGGAGGCGGATCCGCGGACAAGGAAGTCTTCGTGGCGCGGGCGCTGTCGTCGACCCTGGCCATGCTTCAGATGCATGTGGTGCCGGACACGACCGAAGACTCGGACCCGCTGTCCTCCGCGGGCGAGGCACGCACGAGCGAACATGAGGCCTTCGTGCGTGATCTATTTTCGGACATCTTGACACCGCGCCACACACAATGACGCCGTGTCGCGGCGTCCCTCTCAAACTTGTGAAGAGCATAGCCGCACTATGCTGTTCGTTCGGGGGGTGCGGCGTGCCATCTTTTCGTAGTGCTGGGCGTTGTCCCGCCACACGGTAGAAGGAGACAGGGATGTCGGTGCAGGGCCATCTTTCGGAACTTACTCGTCGTCACCAGGCGATCGAAAAGCAGATCGAGTCTGAACGCATTCATCCCGCGGCAGATAAACTCAAGCTCGCCGAGCTCAAGCGCAAGAAGCTCTCGCTCAAGGACGAGATGGCGAAGTTCAAGCACTGACGGACCCGGGGCGTCGGACGCGAGCTTCCGTCTTGACGCCCCCGACGATCATCAAGCCCCCGGTCTCGCAGGCTGACAGGCACGTCTCCGATGGTTCGGCCGAAGGCGATTGCCGGCCACATCGCGCGTGATGACCATCCTGAGCGGCCAGCCTCCCGCAACGGTCGCGGCGTGCCCCGCAGAGGCGGGCGACCTTACCAAACCTTCACGTAAAAAGGCGTTTTTTCGCCAATCTGATCTGCCATTGTCCCGGCTGGGACAGAGACATGGCCGTCGACCTCGGCGGATCATTTTCGCCCCCCCACTACACGCTGGCGCCTCTCGGTCCTATATCCAGGAGTTGTCGACCAGCTGATGCAGAGGTCGCCGCGACCCGCCTGAAGGGGGCCGCAAAAGGAGAATCTACATGGCCTATGCGCTTCCGAGCATCTCGGGTGAAAGCGGGCTCACGCGCTACCTGAACGAAATTCGCCGCTTCCCGATGCTGGAGCCGCAACAGGAATACATGCTCGCCAAACGCTGGCGCGAGCATGAAGATCGCGACGCCGCGCAGGAACTCGTCACCTCGCATCTGCGCCTCGTCGCCAAGATTGCCATGGGCTATCGCGGCTACGGACTGCCGATCGGCGAGGTGATATCCGAAGGCAATGTGGGATTGATGCAGGCGGTGAAGCGCTTCGAGCCGGAGAAAGGCTTCCGGCTCGCCACCTATGCGATCTGGTGGATCCGGGCGTCGATCCAGGAATATATCCTGCGATCCTGGTCCCTGGTGAAGATGGGCACGACGGCGAACCAGAAGAAGCTGTTCTTCAACCTGCGCAAGGCCAAGAGCCAGATCTCAGCTCTGGAAGACGGCGATCTGCGCCCTGAACATGTCGCCACCATCGCGACGAAGCTTGGCGTGTCGGAGCAGGACGTCGTCGATATGAACCGGCGGCTCAGCGGCGATACCTCGCTGAACGCCCCCATGCGGGAAGACGGGGAGGGCGAGTGGCAGGATTGGCTGATCGATGATTCCGTCAGTCAGGAGTCGATTCTGGCCGACGAGCAGGAGAAGCACAACCGGCACGACGCGCTGACCGATGCCTTGATGGTGCTGAACCCGCGGGAGCGGCGCATCTTTGAAGCCCGGCGCCTGGCGGAAGACTCGATCACGCTCGAGGAACTGTCCGAAGAGTTCAACATCTCCCGTGAACGCGTTCGGCAGATCGAGGTCCGCGCCTTCGAGAAGGTGCAGATGGCCGTCAAGGCCGGCATGGCGAAGATCGAAGCCTTGCCGCCGCCTCCAGGTCGAAATGAGGCGCAGGTCGCGATCTCCGGCCGGTAGTTTCCTTACGGAGAGGGACCGGCGAAGCATAGGCGGCTCGACGTCCCTGGGCCGGGGTGATCCTCAGCCTCCCGACTGCCAGCTCCTGAGCGCCTCATCGATGATGCGCTCGCCCGGCGCACCCTTCTCGAAGGTGATCTTGCCGGCCTTGCCTGAGGCCAGGACCAGGGGCACGTCGATCCAGTTGCGCTTCTGCAGCATCTTGATGTTGGCGCCCTCGGCCTCGCCACGCGACAAGCCGACGAGGAAGTAATTGTCCGTGATGGCGACCGGGAGTCCCGTCAGCGGCTCCCCCACCGGGGAATTGTCGTCCAGGCGCAGGTCCGGAACGCCGATCTGCTTCACCGCGCCGAGATCACTGCCGGGTTGTGTCGTGAAGCGAAACTCGATCGTGTGCGATGCCGGAAACTGCGGTTCCGTGTTCCGCTTCATCACCATGCTCATCGTCATCTTGGCGTCCGGGATGTCGACCTCCGCGACGATGGCTTCGGAGAGCGGCTGCGCCTGTCCGGCGCTGACGTTCTGGGTCTTCCAGACGACCGACCCGACGTAGGTCCTGATCTTCTGCTGCTCCTGGGGGGCGTCCAACAGCAGCGCCGCCCGCTCGGCAACCCCGATGGCCGGGGATGATGTCTGCTCGCTCGCGCCGGGGGCCATCGCCGGCGCCGCGACCACCGGTGCGCTCGATGGCGCGGCGCCGCTCCGGTCCGCGGCCGGAGCCGTCGCGGTGACAGGGACCTGAGCGCCGGCCGTCCCGGACGGGGTTTCTTGCGGCGTCGGTCCCGGGGGGCTCTCGCCCGCGGCTCGGTCCACCACCTTGCCGGTCGGCTCCGCCGCAGCTGGTTGACTCGCCGTCACCTGTTCAGGTCGGTCCCGAAGCCGCCAAGCTTCCACCGCCACACCGGCGACCAGCAAGGCACCAATGGCGGCGGCAACGTACAGGGCCGGGGCTCTGCGCCGCGGGGCATCGTTGATCGCGGCTGGCTCCTCCGGCGTATGGGAACTTGCATTCGGCTTCGACGCCTCGGCCGCGTCACCAGGCGGTACGGGGGGACCGTCGCTCACCACCACGGGAGGCGACGGCTCCGATAGCCGCAGCGGCGGGACGCTGGATGCGACCGGTGGGCGGTCGACAGGCCGCAGCGTCGGCACCTCGGGTTGGCCCACCGGCGGCTCGGATGCGAGTGCGGCGACGCGCGGCTCGATGCCGACGCGCGGTGCCGTGTTCAACGGGCGGGCGGAGCGGAGCGGACGCGGCGGCACGCCCGCCGTCTTCTCCGGCGACTCGGAAGATGATGGCGCGCGCGGTGTCGCGGCCGGCGCCGAAGGCGGAGTGGGGGCCGGCGGCCGGGTGGGGAGCACCGGGCGCTCTCGCGAGGGGGGCATTGCCGTGCCCGGTGCCGGGGTCGCGGCCGGCGGTCTCGAAGGCCCGGCACCGCGCGCGGGAGCGATCGTCGGGGCGCGTAAGTCGCGGGATGGCGCCTGCTTGGTGCCAAGCGGCTCCGCTACCGGGCGCTGCGTCTCCATGGCCGCCTCTAACCGGCTGATCGCCTCGTCGAGCGCCTCGCTTTCGCGGGCGATGTCGTCTTCCGGAACGGGCGGCTCCATGCTGCGCAACTGGCCCAGCAAGGCGGAGCGGGCGCGCTCGTAGATGGCCCGGCGCGTCTCGGGGTTCGAATCGCTCAGTCCTGCAACCGCGCGTTCAAGAAGCGGAAGATATTCGGCCATGGAAGGTTCAGACCATTCGAGCAGGCATCCGTCAACCGCCGGGAGGCGACGGATGGTGCGGCTTAATCCTGGAATGGATTGTGGACGAGGATGGTGTCGTCCCGCTCGGGGCTCGTCGACAGCAAAGCGACCGGTGCGCCGACGAGTTCCTCGATGTAGCGCACGTATTTGATCGCCTGCGCGGGCAGCGCCGCCCAGGATCGGGCGGCGCCGGTGGCGCCCTCCCATCCCTCGAAGGTCTCATAGAGGGGTTCGACCCGGCCTTGGGCCGCCTGGCTGGCAGGCAGACGGTCGATGATCTCGCCATCCAGCCGGTAGCCTGTGCAGATCTTGATCTCGTCGAACCCGTCGAGGATGTCGAGCTTGGTCAAGGCGAGGCCATGGATGCCGCTGGTGCGCACGGCATGACGGACCAGCACGGCATCGAACCAGCCGCAGCGCCGCCGCCGCCCCGTGTTGACCCCGTATTCACGCCCCTTGTCGCCGATGCGCCGGCCGATGGCGTCGTGAAGCTCGGTCGGAAACGGACCGCCGCCCACCCGGGTCGTATAGGCCTTGACGATGCCGAGCACGTAGCCGATCGCGCCCGGACCGAGGCCCGAGCCCGTCGCGGCGGACCCGGAAACGGTGTTTGACGAGGTCACGAAGGGATAGGTGCCATGATCGACGTCGAGCATGACCCCTTGGGCACCTTCGAACAGGATGCGTTTGCCGGCACGCCGGGCCGTGTCCAGGAGCTCGAATGTCGGCGCCATATAGGGCAGCACCTCCGGTGCGATCGCCTCGAGTTCGGCCCTGAGTTCGTCGCACTCGCCCCAGCGCGCAAATTGCGAATCGCCTAAGAGCGACAGCGAAAATTCATTCATTCG
>CAXSEU010000138.1:5410-8579 GCA_964236485.1 uncultured Lichenihabitans sp.
GCCCGCGGCGCAGCGGATCGTGATGAGCCAGCAGCCGGGCGATCTTGGTGTCGAGCGAGGAGGGTTCGGCCAGATCCATGACCCGGATGGCGCGGCGGCCGACCTTGTCCTCGTAGGCGGGGCCGATGCCGCGCCTGGTCGTGCCGATCGCCCCGGCCTCGCCCGCCCCGGCCTCGCGGTGTGCGTCGAGTTCGCGGTGCAGCGGCAGGATCAGCGTGGCGTTTTCCGCGACCTTCAGGTTGTCGGCATCGACCGCCACCCCCTGGCCGCGCAAGCCCTGGATCTCCCTGGCGAGGTGCCACGGATCGAGCACGACGCCGTTGCCGATTACGGAGAGCTTGCCCGGCCGAACGATGCCCGAGGGCAGCAGCGCGAGCTTGTAGACCTTGTCGCCGATGACGAGCGTGTGTCCGGCATTGTGGCCGCCCTGGAACCGCACCACGATGTCGGCCTCCGTCGACAGCCAATCGACGATCTTGCCCTTTC
Source organism: uncultured Lichenihabitans sp. (assembly GCA_964236485.1). Classification (GTDB taxonomy): domain Bacteria; phylum Pseudomonadota; class Alphaproteobacteria; order Rhizobiales; family Beijerinckiaceae; genus Lichenihabitans. Next base: position 5,897 of record CAXSEU010000138.1, read on the forward strand.
CCTCGTCGCCCCACTGGGCGCCGACCACAACGACATTGGCCATGGGTCTCGTTCGCTCGACGCTGAAGGGGCAAAACGAACCCGCACAGCGCCTCAGGAACGCACGGGTTGATGAAGCCGGAACCTAGAGAACGGCGCCTGCCGAGTAAAGCGGCAGGCGGACCCGAGATGCGGGGTCGGAGTGGGGTTAAAGCCTTCCGGCGGAATGGACCCAAGCCTGCCAGTCCACCTCATCAAGGCCTTCTACCGTGATGTCGATGTCGACCGCCAAACTGTCGGTGAAAAGTACCAGATTGTCGCAATCCCAGCGTGCCGACGGAACGATAGGTCCGTCGCAGCCAATGAAGGCAACCGCCGCTCCAACCTCCTGGGTTCGACCGTAATTCGGTTCGTAATAGCGGGCTTCGTCAATGCCGAGATCCCGAGCGAAGATCTGAGAAGACGAAGCGACCGTTCGCAGCGAAGCCTAAGACGATGCAAGCAGGCGGGCTTCGTTGGAGGCGGGGTGAGTTGTGTCAATGGAAGGTGATCTCGGCGAGCGCCGTCACGTTCGAGGCTTGTATAAAGGACGGCCGGCCCGTTACCCGGTGACCATCGGCCGCCGGCCGTGGAAGGGGTGGTCGGATCGAGTTTGCGTCGCGTCGCGCGGAATACCATGCCCTCGAAGGGCTCTGCCGATAATGCACTCAGCTGATCGATGAGGACGCGGTCATGGATCAACCGTTCGGATCCCTCAGATATGCACGCTGTCGCGCAACTGATTGACGACGGCGATCACTTCCTGCGACCGGCCGTCCTGAATGAGTTCTGCCGGAGACGCGTTTGCGAGCAGGCGTTGCGGCGAATAGAGCCAGAGGCGGGCCTCCTGTGGTTCATAGATGTCGGACAATTGGTCGATGACGAATTCCAGGGCCAGAAGCTGCTTTTCGGCGTCGGGACGAGGAAAGGCCTTGCCTTGATTCCAGCGGGAAACCGTCTCGGGGCGTGCTTTAAGCAGGTTCGCGACATCGATGGACCGCATCGCCCCTTTCTCATGAATGACGTTCAAACGTCTGGCGATCGCGTTGCTCATGACCCGGTTCCAGCCCCTGACAACCGAGGCGCGGCATAGGCTCGGGTCTCGCCTTGCGCTGCGAGTGATCCGCGCAAGGCCTGCGGGAGCCGACCACATCATAGGCTTTTGCATTGCGTTTGCAATTGACACGGGAAGCAGTCGGCGTGCTGCGACTTATCGGTCCAGGGCCCTTCTCAGGAAAACACCTGGCGTCAGAACCGCAGTGCCCTGCCGGTCTTGACGCCGGGCAGGGCTTGGATCTTGACCAGAGTAGAGTCCGGCACCTCACCGTCGACCTCGACGAGCGCGATCGCCGAACCCCCCGGCCCATCGCGCCCCAGGGCGAAGGTCGCGATGTTGACGCCCGCATCCCCGAGCGCGGTCGCAAACCTTCCGATGAACCCCGGCTTGTCCTCGTTGGTCACGTAGAGCATGGAGGGGGCGAATTCGGCCTCGACCTTGATGTCCTTGATCTGCACGATACGGGGTTTGCCGTCCGTGAAGACGGTGCCCGAGATCGAGCGCTCCTGCGCGTCGGTCTTCACCGCGAGGGTGATCAGGGACTCGTAGTCGCTCTCGGCCGCGCGGGTGACCTCCTCGACCACGATGCCGCGATCCTTGGCCACGGCCGGCGCCGAGACGACGTTCACATGCGAGAGGGCGGGTCGCAGCAGGCCCGCCAGGGCCGACGCCGTGAGGGCCCGGGTGTTGAAGCCCGCGACCTCCCCCTCGTAGGTGACCTTCACTTCGCGGAGGGAGGCTTCCGTCAACTGGCCCGCGAAAGAGCCGAGCTTTTCGGCCAGAGCGATCATGGGCTTGAGCTTCGGGGCTTCCTCGGCCGTGATGGAGGGAAAGTTGACGGCGTTCGAGATGGCGCCCCGGATCAGGTAATCGGACATCTGCTCGGCGACCTGCAGGGCGACGTTCTCCTGCGCCTCGCTGGTGGCCGCCCCGAGATGGGGCGTGCAGACCACGTTCGGGTGGCCGAACAGCACGTTCTCCGTGGCGGGTTCGGTCGCGAAGACATCGATGGCAGCGCCCGCCACATGGCCGCTGTCGAGCAACCGGCGCAGGGCAGTTTCGTCGATCAGCCCGCCTCGGGCGCAATTGACGATGCGCACGCCCTTTCGGGTCTTGGCGAGGTTCTCGGCCGAGAGGATGTTCTTGGTCTGCGGCGTCATGGGGGTGTGCAGCGTGATGATCTCGCTCCGCCGCAGCAACTCGTCGAGCTCGACCTTCTCGACCCCGAGGTCGATCGCGCGCTCCGGCGACAGGAACGGATCGAAGGCAATGACGCGCATCTTCAGCCCGAGGGCACGGCTCGCCACGATGGAGCCGATATTGCCGCAGCCGATGATCCCGAACACCTTGCCGGTGATCTCGACCCCCATGAAACGGTTCTTCTCCCACTTGCCGGCCTGCGTCGAGGCGTCGGCTGCCGGGATCTGGCGAGCCAGCGCGAAGGTCAGCGCGATGGCGTGTTCGGCGGTGGTGATGGAATTGCCGAACGGAGTATTCATGACGATCACGCCCTTGGCGGTCGCGGCCGGGATGTCGACGTTGTCGACGCCGATGCCGGCGCGGCCGACGACCTTCAGCTTGTCGCTCGCCTCCAGCAGCTTGGCCGTG
>CAXSEU010000139.1:0-8482 GCA_964236485.1 uncultured Lichenihabitans sp.
CGTCGAGCGGGGAGCGGGTGATGTCCGTCTGGCGCCGCGCACGGTGGGTCCCGATGGCGAAACGATGCGCCTCGTCCCTCAGCCTTTGCACGAAGTACAAGGCGGGGTCGCGCTCGGCTAGGCGGAAGGAGTCCCGGCCGGCGACGAAGAAGGTCTCGCGTCCGGCGTTGCGGTCGGGTCCCTTGGCGATGCCGACCAGGGCCACGCCGCGCGGATCTCCGCCGGGGCCGAACATCACCGGCACGCCGAGCTCCGCCAGGATGGTGCGCACCGCCTCGAGCTGCCCTTTGCCGCCGTCGATCAGCAGCAGGTCGGGCCAGGGCGAGGCCTCGTCCGGCGTCTCGAGTTCGGGCGCCTGATCCGGACCGCCCGGCGCGGCGAGCAGCGGGTCGACGGCTTCCGGCGGCAGATCGACTTCGGTCGAGCCCGGCGCACCGGCCTCGGCCGGCCGCGTTTCCCGCAGCAGGCGGCTGAACCGCCGGCGCAGCATCTGCCGCATCATGCCGTAGTCGTCGCCAGGCGTGACGTCCTTCATGTTGAACGTGCGGTAATGGGTCTTCATGAAGCCCGACGACCCCGCCACGATCATGGCCCCCACGGCATTGGTGCCCATGATGTGGGAATTGTCATAGGTTTCGACGCGGCGGATCGGCCGCCCGATGCCGAACGCCGCGCCGAGGGCCGAGAGCAGCTTCTCCTGGCTGGCGGTTTCGCTGAGCTTCTGCGCCAGCGCCTGGCGGCCGTTCTGGGTCGCATGATCGACGAGTTCCCGCTTCTCGCCGCGTTGCGGCACGGAGATTTCGATCGGCCCCCTGGCCCGCTGGCCTAGCGCTTCGGCCAGGATGGCGCGGTTCTCGACCTCATGGGAGAGCAGGATCAGCCGCGGCGCAGGCTTGTCGAGGTAGAACTGGATCAAGAAACTGTCGAGCACTTCGCCGGCCGACAGGCTTCGGTCGGCGCGCGGATAATAGGTGCGATTGCCCCAGTTCTGGTAGGTGCGGAAAAAGAACACCTCGATGGCGAACTGCCCCGCTTCTTCCACCACGCCGAAGACGTCCGCCTCTTCCACGCCCTTCGGATTGATCCCCTGCTGGCCCTGGATGGCGGACAGCGCCGCGATCCGGTCCCGCAAGCGCGCGGCGCGCTCGAACTCCATCGTTTCGGCGGCGGCCACCATCTCGCCGGCCAGCCGGTCGCGCACGGCCCGGCTCTTGCCCGAGAGAAAATCGCGCGCTTCCCCGACCAGCTCCGCGTAATCGCTCGCCTCGACTTCTCCCGTACACGGGCCCGAGCAGCGCTTGATCTGGAACAGCAGGCACGGCCGCGACCGGTTGTCGAAGTAGCTGTCCGAACAGGAGCGCAGCAGGAAGGCGCGTTGCAGGGCGTTGAGCGTGCGGTTGACCGCCCAGACGCTGGCGAAAGGCCCGTAATAGTCGCCCTTCCGGTTGCGCGCCCCGCGATGCTTGGTGATCTGTGGCGCCGCGTGGTCGCCGGTGACCAGGATATAGGGGAACGACTTGTCGTCGCGCATCACCACGTTGAAGCGGGGACGCATCTGCTTGATGTAATTGGCCTCGAGCAGCAGCGCCTCGGTCTCGGTCTCGGTGGAGACGAAGACCATGGACCGCGTCAGCGCGATCATCTGGGCGATGCGGCGGGAATGGCCCGTCGCCCGGGTGTAGCTTGCGACGCGCTTTTTCAGCGACCGCGCCTTGCCGACGTAAAGCACATCGCCGTTCTGGCCCAGCATCCGGTAGACACCCGGGCCCATCGGCAGCGTCGTCCAATGGTTGCGGATGGCCGCCGCGCCCTGGCGCACGGAGGCCGGGGCGGCGCTCTCGTCATCGAGCCCGAGGTCGATGCCCGAGGCGGCCTCGCCGATGTCGTCGAGGAGGTCCGCGTTGGAGGTCTCCGTTTTGCTTTCGGTCTCGTGCCAGTCCTGGTCGGGAGTCTTTGGCCGCGCCTGATTCATGATGAAATAGTAGGTGCTAATACGGGCGGCCGAAAGGCATGCCGAGGACGCTCCGTGATCGTTCTTTACGGGGGCTTGCCGCCGTCAGAGCACCGCGCTTGCGGAGTGGCGCGGGGCCCGCTACCCGAAGGCCAGCGTAGTGTCATGACCCGGAGCCCGTATGGCATCCCTCGACCGAAGAACCATCGTGGCCGGCCTCGCGGCGGGATTGGCGGCGATCCTCGCGTCGCCGCTTCGGGCGCAGACCAGCGGGGAGCCGCCGATGACGCGTTTCGGTTTCGAGGATGTGCTGAAGCGGGCGAGGGAACTCGCCGCCGGGCCGTTCGAGGCCAACCCGCCCCCACTGCCGGACGCCCTGGCGAGCCTCGGCTTCGACGGCTGGCGCGACATCAGGTTCCGCCGCGACAAGGCCCTGCTGGGCAACGAAGGGGGGCCGTTCAGGCTCGAGATGTTCCACCTCGGCCATCTGTTCCCGCGCCCCGTGACGGTCGACATCATCCGCGATGGCATCTCGACGCCCATTCCCTATTCGTCCGGGCTGTTCGACTACGGCCGCAACAGAATCGAGCGGCCGTTGCCGCTGAACCTCGGCTTCGCGGGCTTTCGGCTGCTCTATCCGCTGAACCGGCCCGACGTGCTCGACGAAGTCTGCGCGTTCCTGGGGGCCAGCTATTTCCGCTTTCTCGGACGCAAGCAGCGCTACGGCATCTCGGCGCGGGGCATCGCGGTCGGGGCCGGCACCGAACAGGAGGAGTTCCCCTTCTTCCGGGAGTTCTGGATCGAGACGCCGGGACCGGGCGCGGAGCGCGTGACCATCTACGCGCTGCTCGACGGCGCGGCCGTGACAGGCGCCTACCGGTTCGACGTCTACCCCGGCAACGAGACCGTCATCGACATCTCGGCCACCCTGTTTCCCCGCCGGGGCGGCGCCAAGATCGGCCTCGCGCCGCTGACCTCGATGTTCTTCACCAGCCAGAACGACCGGCGGTTCTCGGACGATTTTCGTCCCGAACTGCACGATTCGGACGGCCTTCTGATGCACACCGGCAGCGGGGAATGGATCTGGCGTCCGCTGCGCAACCCCGTGGCCAGCGAGATCTCGGCCTTCCTCGACAAGGACATCCAGGGCTTCGGGCTGCTCCAGCGCGATCGCGTCTTCGAGGACTACCAGGACCTCGATCTCGCCTACGAGATGCGGCCGAGCTACTGGATCGAGCCCAAAGGCAACTGGGGCGAGGGCCGGGTCGAGCTCTTCGAACTGCCGACCCAGGACGAGACCAACGACAACGTCGTGGCGAGCTGGGTGTCGAACGAGCCCGTCGAGGCCGGCAAGCCGCTCGCCTTCGGCTACACCATCACGGCGAGCCTCAACCTGGCGCGGCTCTCGCCGGGCGGACGGGTGCAGAAGACCTACCAGACCCAGGCCCGGGCGCTGGGATCGACCGAGGTGGCCTCGCCGGGCTCACGCCGCTTCATCATCGATTTCTCCGGCGGCGACCTCGCCTATTTCACCGCCGATCCCTCGCTCGTCACGGTGGTGCCGACCACCACCCATGGCAGGATCCTGCGCTCCTTCCTGGTGCCGAACCCGCATATCAACGGCTTCCGGGCCGGCATCGACATCGAGCTGCCGTCGGGGCAATCGACGGATCTGCGCGCCTTCCTCAAGGCCGGGAACCGGGCGCTGACGGAGACCTGGACCTTTCCGTGGAAGGCACCTTGAGGGGAGCGGCGCTGGCGGCGCGTGCGGGACGCCCATGACATGCGCCGGCCGGAGACCTTTGGGATGACGCACTATGCCCATTCCTTGCTCGATCCCGACCGCGCCAACTGGGAGCCGCTGGCCGACCACCTCGCCGCCGTCGGGCGACGCGCGGGTCTCTTGGCCGAGCCCTTCGGCTGGCGAGCGCTGGCCGAACTGGCGGGCCGGTTGCATGACATCGGCAAGGCCTCGGCCGAGTTCCAGGCCTATATCAGGGGCGAGCGGGGGCGGGGCGGGGACCATTCGGGCGCCGGCGCGATCGAGGGCGCGAAGGCTTATCGCACGCCCGTCGGCCCTATCCTGGCCGCCATCGTGGCGGGCCACCACGCCGGCCTCGCCGATGGAAACGGCCTCACGGCGCGCCTGACAGGTCCGGTTCCGGCCTATCCGGGCTGGCAGGTCCATAGCGGCGCTCTGCCGCCCGTTGGCGAACTCGTCCCCACACGATGCTGGAAAGCCATCGCGGACCCAGGCTTCTCCGCCGCCTTCCTAACCCGCATGCTGTTCTCCTGCCTGGTCGACGCCGATTCGCTCGAAACCGAGCGATTCTACACGGAAGCCGAGGAGAGAACCGCGCCGCGAGGCGGGTTTCGATGCCTGTCTGAACTCCGCGATCGCCTCCGCGCCCACATGGCGGAGGTCAAGGATGCCGCGAAGGCGACCCCGAGCGAACTCAACACCCTGCGGGGCGAGGTTCTCGACCGGGCCGTCGCGGGCGCCGGCAAGCCGCCCGGGCTGTTCACCCTCACCGTTCCGACGGGCGGCGGCAAGACGCTCGCCTCGCTCTCCTTCGCGCTCGAACACGCCGTGCGGCACGGGCTGCGCCGGGTGATCTATGTCGCGCCATTCACGGCCATCATCGAGCAGACGGCCGGCGTGTTCCGGCGTGCGCTCGCGGTCGGGGAGGGTGAGGACGTGCTCGAGCACCACGTCAGCTATGACTGGGAAGCTGCCGCCAAGCGCCTGAGCGCGGGGCGCGACCGCGACGACGAGGGCGGCGACCCGACGGCACGACTGCACCGCGCCGCCGAGAACTGGGACGTGCCGATCGTCGTCACCACGGCCGTGCAGTTCTTCGAGAGCCTGTTCGCCGCGAGCCGGTCACGCTGCCGCAAGCTTCATAATTTCGCGGGGGCCGTGATCGTGCTCGATGAAGCCCAGACCTTGCCCCTGCCTTTGCTGCGTCCCTGCATGGCGGCGCTGGAGGAACTGACGCGCAACTACGCCAGCAGCGTCGTGCTCTGCACCGCGACCCAGCCGGCGCTGCGCAAGGCGGATGGTTTCACGCGCGGGTTCGAGATCGACGAGGAACGTGAACTCGCGCCGGACCCCAAGGCGCTCTACACGCGCCTCCAGCGGGTGCGGGTCGAAGTCATGCCCGACCCTGTGCCGGACGCGACGATCGTGGCGCGCTTCGCCGACCAGGATCAGATCCTCTGCATCGTCAACAGCCGAAAACATGCGCGCGACATTTACGCCCTCATCAAGGACATGCCGGGCGCCGTGCATTTGACGACGCTGATGTGTCCCCTGCATCGCCGCACCGTTCTCCAAGACTTGCGGCGCAGACTGAAGGCCGGCGAGCCGGTGCGGCTGGTGGCAACCTCGCTCATCGAGGCGGGGGTCGACATCAGCTTTCCGGAAGTTTGGCGCGCCGCCGCCGGAATCGATTCCATCGCGCAGGCGTCCGGGCGCTGCAACCGGGAGGGAGGACCGGTGCTCGGCCGCGTTGTCGTGTTCACGCCCGCCGAAGCCAAGCCGCCGCGCTCGATCGAGGCGTTCTGGCAAGCCTCCCGCCCGGTGTTGCGACAGCACGAGGATCCGCTATCCCTAGAGGCGGTGCGGGCTTTTTTCCAGGAACTCTATTGGCAGAAAGGTACCGCGGCTTTCGATGCGGCAACGCTCGACAGGAAGCCCTGGCCCATCTTGCCGGCCATCGCCGAGCGCGCGCCCGAATTGACCTTCCCGTTCGAGAGCATCGCACGGGCGTTCCGCATGATCGATGATGTCATGGAAGCCGTTGTCGTGCCGTGGAGGGCGGGGCCGGGAGACCGGGATGCAGAGTCCCTTCTGTCTCGCATCGAGGAGACCGAGAAACCTCGGGTGAGCGACCTTCGGCGGCTCCAGCTCTATACCGTCTCTATCCCCAAACAGGCACGGGACGATTGGCTTGCGCGCGGCGCCTTGAGGCCCGTTCATTCGCGGATCGGCGACGCCATTCTGCGCTTCGATAATCTGGCGCATTACGATGCGCAGACCGGGGTAAAGCTCGCGGAACCGACTCATCGGACGGCCGAGTCCAACGTGTTCTAGCCGGTATCCGATCGCCTTATTGGCAACGGTGAGAGCAAGCAAAAATCTGATTGCGCCCAACCAAAGGTTGTGCGACGTTCTCGTATTGTTCCACCCTGATAGTTTGTGGGAGGGGTCGATGTCCTTCGGCGTGCGGCTGCGCGTAACAGGCGGCTATGCCTGCTTCACCAGGCCCGAGATGAAGGTTGAACGCGTCTCTTACGACGTGATGACTCCTTCGGCAGCACGAGGCATCCTCGAAGCCGTCCACTGGAAGCCGGCGATTCGCTGGGTGGTGGACCGCATCCATGTGCTGAAGCCGATCAAGTTCCAGTCGTTCAGGCGCAACGAGGTCGGGGCCAAGATGAGCGCCCGCAATGCGAAGAGCGCCATGGAGGCGGGCTCGCTCGCGGGGCTCGCGCTCGTGGTCGAGGATAACCGCCAGCAGCGCGCCTCGACCCTGTTGCGCGACGTCGATTACGTCATCGAGGCGCATTTCGAACTGACCGACAAGGCGAAGGACGACGACACGCCGGCCAAACACGTGTCGATGTTCAATCGTCGCGCCGGCGGCGGACAATGTTTTCACCAGCCGTGCCTCGGCACGCGTGAATTTCCGGCTGCTTTTTCGCTGGTTCCCGAAGGCGCCCAATACCCGCCGTCCGCGCTTCCGCCGGATCAGCGTGACCGCGACCTCGGCTGGATGCTCCACGACATCGATTTTGCGGCCGACCGAACCTCGCGCTTCTTCCGCGCCCGACTGACCGGCGGGGTGCTCGACGTGAACCGCTGCCTCGCCGAGGGGGTCGCTGCATGACGGTGCTTCAGGCGCTCGACGGCTACTACGACCGCATGGCGGCGCGGGGCGATGTTGTGGCGCCGGGATACTCAGTCGAGCCGATCGGCGTCCTGATCACGCTGACCAAGGGCGGCGTTGCGGTCGACGTCACGGCTATGCGCGACGCGAGCGGGAAGAAGCCGAAGCCCGAGCGGGTGCCCAAGTGGTTCGGTCGACAGGGGATCGGCTCCACCCCCTTCTTCTTGTGGGACAACACGGCCTATGCGTTGGGTGTCAGCAATAAGGAGGCTGGCAAGACCGGTCGAGACCACGCGGCTTTCAAGAAACTGCACCTGGAACAACTTGCCGACGAGGAAGATCCGGGCCTACTCGCCCTCCGCCGCTTTGTTCAAGCTTGGAGCCCTGACCAATTTCGTCCGCCACGATTCGACGAGAAGATGATCGAGTTGAACGTCGCTTTTCGCTTGGAGGAAGAGCGAATCTTCATCCACGAGCGACCGGCGGCAGCGGCTCTCGTCGAACGTCTCAGAAATGCCGGGGAGAAGAGGGTGGAGGTTTTCTGCCTTGTGACGGGTGCTCGGCTTCCTCCCGTTCAGCTTCATCCAAAGATCAAAGGCGTTGACGGCACGGCCTCGGCCGAGGTGCCGCTGGTATCGTTCAACCAGGACGCATTTACATCGTACGGCAAGGAACAGGGTGCCAACGCGCCGACCTCCGAAGCCGCCGCGTTCCGCTACGGCGCGGCTCTCAATCGTCTGCTTGATCGGGGGGTGTCACGCAACCGCCTGAAGATCGGCGACGCCACCGTAGCCTTTTGGGCCGATGCTTCCAAGGTGGGCGAAGATGCTGCTGCTGCGGCGGAAGCGGCATTCGCCTTCATGATCGAGCCGCCGAGCGATGCCGCAGAAGCCGCCAAGATCCGCGATGAGTTGGACAAGGTCCTCAAAGGCCGGCCGGCGCTCGAACTTGACCCGAAACTGAAAGCGGGGACGCGATTCCACGTGCTCGGGCTCGCGCCCAACGCGGCGCGGTTGTCGGTCCGCTACTGGCTTTCGGACGACTTCGAGGTCTTCGCCACACGCTTGGCCGCGCATTACGAGCACGTCCGCATCGAGCCGGCTCCCTGGGGAGCGAAACTGCCGTCGGTATCGCGGCTCCTGGTGAAAACGACGGCGCTGCAAGAGAAGTTCGACAACATCCCACCCCTCCTCGCGGGGGAGGTCGCCCGCGCCGTGCTGACCGGATCGGCCTATCCGCGCACGCTGCTCATCGCGGTCGTCACCCGTCTTCGGGCGGGGGACGACCGCGGCTTCGGCTGGCACGCGGCGGTGATCAAGGCCAGCATCAACCGATCCCTTCGCTCATCAGAGGAACCCTTGCCCGTGGCGCGAGACCCCGAACATCCGAGTGAGGCCTACCAGCTGGGCCGCCTATTCTATGTCCTCGAGGCGGCGCAGTACGCCGCACTGGGGCGCGTCAATTCCAGTATCGCGGACCGCTATTACGGAGCCGCGTCCGCGACCCCGGCCCGCGTCTTCGGTCCACTGCTGCGGGGGTTGCGCAACCACGTGTCGGACGCGCGCAAGCGCAATTTCGGCGGCTGGATCGAGCCCAGGGTCGCCGAGATCATGTCTCACCTGCCGCCCGACCTGCGCGA
>CAXSEU010000140.1:0-8453 GCA_964236485.1 uncultured Lichenihabitans sp.
ACTTCCTGCACTCCGCCCGCATCCTGGGCGACGGGTGCGAGAAGTTCCGCACCTTCTCGGTCGAAGGGACGAAGCTCGACGAGAAGAAGATCGCTGGCTACCTCGACAACAACCTCATGCTGGTGACCGCACTCTCCCCGGTCATCGGCTACCAGAAGGCTGCCCACATCGCCGAGAAGGCCGACGCCGACGGCTCGACCCTGCGCGAGGCCGCCCTGAAGTCAGGCGACGTCGACGAAGCGACCTTCGACAGGGTCTGCGATCCCAAGACCATGGTCGGCGAGGGTGTGCGCGGCGCGTGAGGCGGCGCGTCGTTTTCCGGTCGACACAGGCCGCGGCGTGATGGCGGATGCCCGAGGGCGGCTGGTTCTGGCGGCCGCACGCGGCCTTCACGCGAACGGCCAGGCGTCCGGCGAGACGATCGAGGCCGTCCGCCGCCTCGGCACGGCGCTGGGGCTTCGGGCAACGGTGCTTCTGCACTGGGGAGAACTCCTCCTGCTGACCGAAACGTCGGATGGGCAAACGGCTCTGCTGGCGTGCGATGCGACGCCGAGCGCGGTCGGCATGAACCGGGTCGCAGCGCTCATGCGGTCGATCGAAGGGGTGACGGCAAGCGGCGTCGCCGGCGCCGAGGCCGCCATCGCGACGGCGGGCGCGAAGCCTCCCGCGGGCCTCACCCTGTTCGTTTTCTCCTGCGCCGCCGGCGCGAGCGCACTGGCGTTGATCTTCGGCGCGGTCCACGTCCAGTCCGTGGCGCTGATCGCGCTGAGCGCCGCCGCCGGCGCTCTTCTTCGCCGGCACCTGGCGAGGTTCGGAGCCGGTCCCGCTGCTCAGGCCTTCGCGGGGGCTCTCGTCGCGGGGCTCGCGGGGGCGCTCGCGGTCCGCCTGGGGGAGAGCTCGGCGTTGCGCCTGGTGGCGATCTGTCCGTGCATGATCCTCGTTCCGGGGCCGCATATCCTCAATGGAGCGCTGGATCTGATCGCCCTGCGCATCCCGCTGGGCGCTTCCCGGCTGACGTTCGCCGCCTTGGTTCTGCTGGCCATATGCGCCGGGCTTCTGGTCGGGCTCGGCCTCGGCGGCGCGACGTTTCCCGTGTCCGAACCCGGCCGCCACGTGCCGCTTTGGATCGACACGATCGCGGCCGGTGTCGCTGTGGCATGCTACGGCATCTTCTTTTCGATGCCGTTGCGCATGCTCACCTGGCCGGTGGTAGTCGGCATGATAGCCCATGCCTTGCGCTGGTGGGTGATGACGGTTGTGGGTGTGGGTCCGGCGCTGGGCGCCGGGACGGCCTGCCTGCTGGTCGGCGCTGTCATGGCGCCCCTCGCCAAGCGTCACCGTCTGCCCTTCGCGGCGGTGGGCTTCGCTTCGGTGGTGTCCCTGATGCCCGGCATCTACATCTTTCGGATGAGCGACGCCTTCGTGCAAATGCAGGTGGGAGCCCCCCCGATCCAATCGGCCCTCCTCGCGGACGCTGCGTCCGATGCGGTGACCAGCATGCTGATCGTGTTCGCGATGATCCTGGGTTTGGTCCTGCCCAAGACGCTCCACGGCCTTTTGACCCGTCGGAACCCCGCCGGCTGAGTACCTGGCCTGGGTCGCCGCGCTTCAGGCGACCTTCGGGAGAAGGTCCGGTTGTGCGAAGAACTTGGACAACTCGCCGACCGGCAGGGCCCTGCTGAACAGGTAGCCTTGTACCTCGGTACACCCTTGTGCACGCACGATCTGCAACTGCGCCGCGGTCTCGACGCCCTCCGCGGTGGTCGCCATGCGCAGACTGGCCCCAAGGCTCGCGACCGCGCGCACGATGGCGACACAATCGCCGGTTTCGGCGATCTCGCGGATGAACGTCTGGTCGATCTTGATCTTGTCGAACGGGAACACCCGAAGGTAGCTCAGCGAAGAATAACCGGTCCCGAAGTCGTCCAGCGCGATCCGAACCCCCGACGTCCTCAGCCGATGAAGCGTGGCGAGCGTCGTCTCGTTCTTCGCGAGCAGCACCGATTCCGTGATTTCGAGTTCGAGCCGGTGGGGGGAGAGACCCGCCTCTGCCAGCGCATTGGCGACCACCTCGTGCAGTGCCCGGCCGGTGAACTGGATGGGCGACAAGTTGACCGCGACCTTGACGTGACGCGGCCAGGCCGCGGCATCGCGGCACGCCGTCCGGAGCGCCCATTCCCCGAGCGGCACGATCAGTCCGAGTTCCTCCGCCAAGGGGATGAACTCGGCCGGGGACACGGGACCGCGTACCGGATGAGACCATCGCATGAGCGCCTCGAAGCCGCAGACCATGTCGGTCCGCAGGTCGACGATGGGCTGGTAGTGGAGCGAGAACTCGCCCTTGGCCAAGGCGACCCGCAAGTCCGTTTCGAGCCGTCGCCGCTCCTGCAGGCGCTCGTCCATGCGGACCTCGAAGAACCGGCACGTTCCCCGCCCTTCCGACTTTGATCGGTAGAGGGCCAGATCCGCATTGCGCAGGAGAACGTCGGCGTCGTTCCCGTCGCTGGGTGCGAAGGCGATGCCGATGCTGCACCCGACGTGGATCGACTGATCCTCGATGTCGAAGGGCAGGGCGACGGCCTCCACCAGGCGCCGCCCGAGATCCGCCGCCTCGTCGGGACCCTGGATGCCGGGTTGGAGCACGACGAACTCGTCGCCCCCCAGGCGCGCCACCGTGTCGCTGCCCTGCAGACAACCGGTCAGACGCGCGGCGACCGCGCGCAGCAAGAGATCTCCGACCGGGTGCCCAAAGGTGTCGTTCACCGCTTTGAAACCGTCGAGATCGAGGCAGAACAGCGCCAGGCGGTCGCCTCGGTTGACACGCGTCAGGGATTCGCCCAGGCGATCGCGGAGGAGGATGCGGTTGGGCAGACCCGTAAGCCCGTCATGGGTCGCCATATGCTGGATCTCGGACGTTCGCTCTGCGACGCGCCGCTCCAGGGTCTCGTTCGCGGCGCGCGCAAGGGTCATGTTGCGGCGTATCAGCCAGCAGCAGATCGAACCCGCCAGGACGACCAAAGCGACGGCGGCGTAGCCCAGCCTCTCGAAGGCTCGCACCGACCGCGCGTCCTCGCCCTGATAGAAATCGACGTCGGGCTTGCCGACCCACAAGGACCAGGGGCTCCGGCTGTCCATCGAGCCGAGCGGGAGAAGTTCCGAATACACCAGGGACGGATCGGCCATGCCCGCGGAAATCCATCGCGCCGAATGGCGTTCCTGTCCCGCTTGGCCTGGACGCGATGCGTAGCCATACCCGACGTTGACAAGGGCGTAGTTGTCTTCGGGAAGCAGCTTGCGAAGCGCTTCGCTCAGGATGATCGCGGTGACGCTTCCCTTGAGCTTGCCGTCCGGTCCGAAGAAGGGAACCGAGAAGGTGACCCCCATCCGGTCCGCGTCCGAGCGCGTGCGTGCGAACCGCGTATTGTCGCAGGTGATGATCTCGGGCCCGCTCAGAGCTGGTACGTCGAGCCCGGGGACCGCCGCCTGATCGGGTACATGCGTCTGAAACCACTTGGACTGGTCTCGGAACTGACGGTACTCGTAGGATTCGTCCTCTTCCGGGCCATTGTCGAGCACATGTGCCTTGCGGTCGGAACTGTCCGACGCGCGTTCGCCGGGCAGTCCCGCGCCGGCGTTGACGATCAGTTCGTCGAACATGAGGATGGGCGCCTCCGTCGTGCCGGTCTCCGGGTCTACCTTGTCGGGGTCGAGATCCCACGGGACGACGTAGACTTCGGATACCGCCACGTTGCTGGCGAGGTTGTTGTAGATCTGCTGGATGGTCCCGCGACCTTCGGCACCGATGTTGAGCCCGTGCCGGTCGATGTTGCGGACGCTCGGCAGGAAAGAGAGCGTCCTGAGGTTCTCATAGATGGACCGCAGCGCCTCGTCCACGCGTCGGCGCGTCGCCAGCGCGTCGGCGTGTGCGGTCTCGACATATCGCGCCCTCGCGGAAACCATGCCGCGATCGGCGTCGAAGGCGACCACACCGGCGAGGGCCACGCCAACCATGACGACGACGACCTGTCCTAAGGGAAGACGAACTCGGGCCATGAGGTCTCGCGGCATCGCGTGCAAGATGCAGTGTTATGATGCGTGGGTTATTGGGCTGTGAATCATAGAACCTAACACAACGAAAATGTCTCAGAACCAATGATCATGCGTCATGTTCGGGCCGGGTTCGACCGGCGCGAAACACGCGCCTTTTCGGGCGAAAGCCTTTTGGAGGGGTTCACGCGGCCTTCACGCCGACGGGTCGTAGCGCCGCCGGGTCCTCCGGCGCCAGGCGGGTGGTGTCCGCGGGAAAGCGCGTCGACGTGACGCGTCGCACCCGCGCCTCGTCGGCCGACCATCCGTTCGAACAAACCGCGTTGCGGTGCGTTGGTGCGACGGTCTACGGTTCGACTTGACCGGGAACCGAAGGTCCGACAGCAAGGGCGCCGGGTGGTCAGTCTAGGCGCGGAGCGGGTAAGCTCGTTCACGGCCTCGGACGGAGCGGCGATCATCGAGCGGATGCGACCCGGCGATCGCTCATCGGTTCGATCCGGCGCCTCGCGGCAATCCGGAGAGACCATGCCATGGTGGCGTGGGATCCTCGGCGTCATGAACCACAGCCGAAAGCGGATCCATGAGCGACCGAACGATCGGAATGATCACCATCAATGGCCAGGACAGTGTACTGGGTTCCGACCCGCGCATATCCTTGCTGGACTTGTTGCGCGAGCAACTCCACCTCACCGGGGCCAAGAAGGGCTGCAACCAGGGCGCCTGCGGCGCCTGCACGGTGCTGGTCGACGGCGAGCGGATCCTCTCCTGCCTGGCATTGGCCGTGCAGTACGAGGGGCGCCGGGTCACCACCATCGAAGGCCTGGCGCGCGACGGGGTCCTCCATCCGCTTCAGCAAGCCTTCATCGAGCATGACGGCTTCCAGTGCGGCTACTGCACCCCCGGGCAGATCTGCTCGGCCGTGGCTATGGCCGAAGAGGTGAGACGGGGGTCCCCCAGCCACATCACGGTCGACCTCGACAGCGAGACGGTGACGCTCACCCCCGACGAACTGCGCGAGCGTATGAGCGGCAACCTGTGCCGGTGCGGTGCCTACAACGGCATCGTCGCGGCGATCAGCGAGATCTATGCGCAAGGCGGCGCTTCGACCTACCACGTGAGCGACCTCGAGGCGGCGCAATGATCCCGTTCAGCTATGCCCGGGCCGGCGATGCCGCCGAGGCGCTGCGCAGCGGCGCGGTGAACGGCGCCAAATACCTCGGCGGCGGCACCAACCTCGTCGATCTGATGCGGGAGACGATCGAGCACCCGACGGCCCTCGTCGACATTACGGCGCTGTCACGTGAGATCGTCGAGCGCGCCGACGGCGGCCTGCTGATCGGGGCGGGGGTACGCAACACAACCCTCGCCGAGCATCGCGCGGTGCGGGTGCGCTATCCGGTCCTGGCTCGCGCCATTCTGGCGGGCGCGTCGGCGCAGGTGCGCAACATGGCGACGGTGGGCGGCAACCTGCTGCAGCGGACGCGCTGCACCTACTTCTACGACAAGGACGGGTCGCGCTGTAACAAGCGCGCGCCCGGCAGTGGGTGCGATGCCATCGAGGGCTTCAATCGCATTCACGCGGTCCTGGGGGCCTCGTCCGCCTGCGTCGCCACCCACCCGTCCGACATGGGCGTGGCGCTGGCCGCGCTGGGCGCGGTGGTTCATTTGCGAGGCCCGGGCGGCGAGCGCAGCCTGCCGGTGACCGACCTCCACCGGCTGCCGGGAGATCACCCGGAGATCGAGACGGCGCTGGAGCCCGGCGAACTGATCACCGCGGTGGAGCTTCCACCGCTTCCCTTCGCGGCTCACTCGACCTATCGCAAGGTGCGCGACCGGACGAGCTACGCCTTCGCCCTGGTGTCGGTCGCGGCGGCGGTCGATGTGCAGGGCGGCGTGGTTCGGGACGTGCGTCTCGCACTCGGCGGGGTCGCGCACAAGCCTTGGCGCGCCTCGAAGGCGGAGGCGTCGATTCGCGGCCGGCCTGCGACCGAGCAGGCATTCCGTGCTGCGGCCGAGGCGGAACTCGCCGATGCGGAACCGCTTCGCGACAACGGTTTCAAGATCGAACTCGCGATACGCACGATGACCGCCGTCCTCGGCGACCTGGCTGGAAAAACCGCATGAGCATCCTCGATACGGCCAAGCATGCGGTCCAAGGCGCCGGTCAGACGGCGATGAAGAAGGTTGTGGAGCTGGCGCCGGACAACTGGATGCCGGGCGGCAGGCCCGATCCGCTGATCCGCCACAAGCACGGCCTGATCGGCGCGCCCGTCTCGCGCATCGATGGTCCGCTCAAGGTGCGGGGCGCGGCGCGCTTCGCGGCCGAGTTCGCGCTCGATAACATGACCTACGCCGCCCTGGTCTACAGCACGATTCCCAAGGGCCGCATCACCACCCTTGATACCGCCGAGGCCGAGGTGGCGCCCGGTGTCGTGCTGGTGATGACTCATCGCAACGCGCCCAGGATGAAGCCCTTGCCGCTGTTCCTGACAGCCTCGAAGGCGGCGGGCGGCGACGACCGGCCGGTGATGCAGGACGATGTGGTCGGATGGAACGGCCAGCCGGTCGCCCTGGTCCTCGCCGAGACGCAGGAGCAGGCCGATCACGCCAAGTCGCTGATCCGCGTCACCTATGCGACCGAGCCGGCGACCACCTCCTTCGCGGCCGCGAAGGCGAAGGGGACCGAGCCGGGCGTCTTCCATGGGCAGCCGCTCAAGCTGGAGATCGGCGACGCGGAAGCGGCGCTCGCGGCCGCGCCGCACAGGGTCGACGCCGTTTATCGAACGCCGGGCCACAACCACAATGCGATCGAGTTGCATGCCGCGACCGTGGCCTGGCAAGGCGACGCGCTGATCGTTCACGACGCCAGCCAGGCGGTCGCGCACACCGCCTGGTCGCTCGCCCAGGTCTTCGGCATCGAAGAGCAACAGGTGCACGTCACCTCCCCCTACGTGGGCGGAGGCTTTGGCGGCAAGACGCTCTGGCAGCACCAGGTCCTCGGCGCGGCGGCCGCGAGGCTCGCCGACAGGCCGGTTCGGATCGCCCTATCGCGGGAAGGCGTCTATCGCACCATCGGCGGGCGAAGCGTCACCGAGCAGCGCGTCGCCATCGGCGCCCAGGGCGATGGGCGGTTCGACGCGATCGTCCACACCGGCACCGTGACGATGACCCGGCACAATGCCTTGCCCGAACCCTTCATCGTGGCCACCCGCAGCGCCTATGCGGCTGCCAGCTTCAAGCTCGACGTCGAGGTGGCCTACCTCGACATGCTTTCCAACACCTTCATGCGCGCGCCGGGCGAGGCGGTCGGCACCTTCGCGCTGGAAAGCGCGATCGACGAACTGGCCCATGACCTCGGCATGGACCCGATCGAACTCCGGATCCGCAACGAGCCGGACAAGGACCCGACCGAAGGAACGCCTTTCTCCTCGCGCCACGTCGTCGCGGCCTATCGCGCGGGCGCCGAACGCTTCGGCTGGGGCCGGCGCAACCCGACGCCACGGTCGCGCCGCGAAGGCGAGTGGCTGGTCGGCATGGGCGTCGCCACCGCGACCTATCCCTATTACCGCATGCCCGGCGGCGCGGCGCGCATCACCCTGACGCGTGACGGCCGCGCCGAGGTGGAAGTCGCGGCGCACGAGATGGGCATGGGCACCGCCACCGCCCAGAGCCAGGTCTGCGCCGAGCGGCTTGGCCTCTCTCTCGAGCAGGTCTCGTTCGCCTACGGCGACTCCATGCTGCCCGGGCTGGTGCTGGCGGGAGGCTCGCAGCAGACCGCATCGATAGGCGCGTCGGTCGTCGCCGCGCAGCGGCAGTTGGTGACCGAGCTCTTGAAGCTTGCCGGCAACGATTCGCCGCTCGCGGGGCTCAAGGCGGACGAGGTCGGCGGCCTCGACGGGGGTCTCGCCAAGCTCGACGAGCCGGATCGTCATGAGAGCTATGCCTCCATCCTGGCGCGCGCCAGGCGCGACGTGGTGACGGCGGAGGCGAGCGCCCCACCGCCGCTTGAGGCCCAGCACTGGTCGATGCACTCCTACGGGGCGCAGTTCTGCGAGGTGCGCGTGAGTGCGATCACGGGCGAGACCCGCGTCAGCCGCTTCCTCGGCTCCTTCGATTGTGGTCGCATCCTCAACGCCAAGACGGCGACGAGCCAGTTCCGTGGCGGGATCATCATGGGGCTGGGGCTCGCGCTGATGGAGGAAACCCAGTTCGACGAGCGCAACGGGCGGATCATGAATCCGAGCCTGGCCGAGTATCATCTGCCGGTGCATATGGACGTGCCGGAAATCGACGTGATCTGGACCGACATCGCCGACCCGCACGCGCCGATGGGCGCCCATGGCATCGGTGAGATCGGCATCACCGGCACCGGCGCGGCGGTCGCGAACGCGGTCTACAACGCGACC
>CAXSEU010000141.1:0-3634 GCA_964236485.1 uncultured Lichenihabitans sp.
CGCCGTAGCCGGCCGCTAGAGCCGCGGCTCGGCGATGTCGCCGCCGGCTTCACCCACCGGGTCCACGCAGCCGAGGATCACGTCGTCGACACGCGCCTCTTCGCCGAGGCTGCGCTCCCTCAGGGCTCCGAGCGCCGCGACCGCCAAGGCAAGGCTCGACACCTCATGTAGCGCGCCGTCGGGCTTGCCGCGCCCGCGCGGGGTTCGGACATGATCGTAGATGAAGGCATCGGTCATGGCGGCTTCGTCTCGTGATCTTGACTTCCGCTCGGCAGAGCGGGCCGGAAAATCAGAACTGTTCCGCCGGCAGGCCCATCAGGGTGTCCGAGCCGGCGGTGATACGGCTGAGATGCGCCCCGACTTCCGGCATCGTCCGTTCCATAAAGAAACGCCCGAAGGCGACCTTCGCCTCCATGGCGAACGCCTGTTCGGCATCGAGGTCTTTTCGAGTGATCGCCGCGGCGGCGATCATGGCCCACATGTAACCCAGCGCCACCAGTCCGAACATGTGCATATAATCGTTCGAGGCCGCAGCAGCGTCGTCAGGCTTGGCCATGCCGAATTTTGCAAGCCACATCGTGGCTTGCTGCAACTTGCTCAGGCCCTCTTTCAGCGGAGCCGTAAAGGCGGCGAGGCGTTCGTTGCCGCTTTCCGCCTTGAGAAAGGCGGCAACCTCGGCCGCAAACGCCATGAAGGCCCGCCCGCCGTTCCGGGGCAGCTTGCGTGCCACGAGGTCCAGCGCCTGGATGCCGTTGGTGCCTTCATAGATCGTGGTGATGCGGACGTCCCTGACGACTTGTTCCATGCCCCATTCGGTCACATAGCCATGTCCACCCAGCACCTGCTGGGCCAGGATGCAGTTCTGCAAGCCCGTGTCGGTGAGGACCCCCTTCAGCACAGGTGTCATCAACCCGAGCAGGTCCTCGGCCGACTGCCGGGCGGCGGCGTCCGGCAAGCGGTGCATGAGGTCGGCCTGAAGGGCCGTGTAGATCAACAGGGCTCGGGCGGCCTCGTTGAAGGCGCGGACCTGCATCAGCATGCGCCGGATGTCGGGGTGGACGATGATGGGGTCCGCCGCGAGCGCCGGCGCCTTTGGCCCGGAGAGCGCGCGCCCCTGCAGGCGCTCCTTGGCGTAGGCGGCGGCGTTCTGATAGGCGACCTCGGACAAGGCTAGCCCCTGCGTGGCGACCCCGATACGGGCCTCGTTCATCATGACGAACATTGCCTGCAGCCCGCGATGGACCTCGCCCAGCAACTCGCCGCGCGCTCCATCGTAGTTCATCACGCAGGTCGGGCTGGCGTGGATGCCCATCTTGTTTTCGAGAGACCCGCAGGAAAGGCGATTCCGTTCGCCGATCACGCCGTCCGTATCGACCAGGAGCTTCGGCACGATGAAAAGCGACAGGCCTTTGGTTCCCGCCGGTGCATCCTCGATTCTTGCCAGGACGAGGTGGACGATGTTGCGGGCGAGATCGTGTTCCCCGGCCGAGACGAAGATCTTCTGTCCGCTCAGCGCATAGGAGCCGTCCGCCTGAGGCACGGCCTTGGTCCTGATGAGGCCGAGGTCGGTGCCGCAATGCGGCTCGGTCAGGTTCATGGTTCCGGACCACTCCCCGCTCTGCAACCTGGGAACGAAGACGGATTTCTGCCTGTCGCTCCCGTGCGCCAGGATGGCCGCCGAGGCGCTTTGGGTCAGGCCGGGAACCATGGCGAAAGCCATGTTGGCCGACGTGATGAATTCGTTCACCACGGTGCCCAGTACGAACGGCAGGCCCTGCCCGCCATAACCGGTGTGTCCCGAGAGCGCGGGCCAACCGGCGTCCACGTAACGCGCGTAGGCTTCCTTGAACCCCGGAGGGGTCGTGACCGCGCCGCGCTCGTCGCGGCGGCAGCCGATTTCGTCGCCCGGCTGGTTCAGCGGCTGGAGAACCTCTTCGGCGAAGCGCCCGGAGCCTGTAAGGATCGACTCGATCGTGTCCGCCGAAGCCTCCCGGAAGCCCGGCAAGTCGGCGTAGCGGGCGATCGAAAAACATGCGTCAGCAGAAACTCGACGTCGCGAACCGGAGCCGTGTATCGGGGCATGGTGCTCTCAGGTGACGGGCCGAGCGAAGCCCGGCCGCATGACTGCCGCAGGTGGCTTCGCTCGCCGATTCCCGGACCTTCGCAGCAAACAAAGTCGCAAGAACGGCGACGAAGCGATCCGCGGCGGTCATGCGCGCGGCGCTGCGGCGCCAATCGGGACCAGGAGCCCGCCGGAGCCCGGATGTGCTGCACGGGGGCCGCACCACCTTCGAATAAGCTCGTCGGCACGAGGAGGTTAACGCTCTGTTTACCGCTTTTAACGAAATATCCGCCATGAGGTCCGAGCGATGTCGTGGAGCCCCACTGCAGCGACGTTCCACGTCCCTCTTCGGACGACGATTGATGTTCCAGGCTTGGATCGGTTGAGGTCGAACAATGAGCAGAACCGTTCCCTGGAGCATTAAGGACATCAGCTTCGACGCTCGCCAACTCGCCCGCGATGCCGCTCAGCGGTCGGGTGTGTCGGTGGGAGATTGGCTCGACGCCCTCATCGCCGATCATGCGCCCGAGGCCCTGCTAACCCCTTCCAAGTGCAGCTCCATGGTGCAAGGCGGGACGGCGGACCTCGCGGCGACGCGAAAAGCCAGGACCACGGCAGCGGTCAGCTCTGAGGACGAGGCACCCTACGAACTCGCGGCAACCGGGACGGACGGACCCCTGCGGCGCTTCGCTGTCGGCGAGCGTCGGATCGTTCACGTCTTCGACGAAGCGGTGGACGCGCCGGGATCCACATCGGAAGTGGTCGCGGACTTGCCCGCAACGCGGCTTGCCGGCGGGTTGGTCGCGGCGGGCGTCGAGCCTGCCGCGCCGCCGACACCCTCCCCCTCGATCCTGCGGGTCTCCGAGGAGGGACGGGCGAAGGAACAGATGATCCGCGAAGCTGTCGCGGCCATCACGCGACGCCAAGCCGTGCTCGAAGCCGGCATGCCGCCGCGTGAAAACCTCCCGCCGCTCCCGCGCTTTTCGCCGGATGGTGCGACGCTTGGGGAGATCGGGGACGCCCTCTCGGCGCTCGAGACACGGCTTGCGAGCGCGCGGGCGGATCGCGCGGGTACCAGCCCCCAGACGCCGGTGAGCGAGGCGCCGACGGGGCTCGATCAAGAGGCGAGCCGCGCCTTCGATACGCTTGGGCGAGACCTTCGACGCGCCGTCCAGGATATTGATCTCCGCGTGCGTCCCAATGCCGCCGGCCGAGCTGAAGCGCTGCCACGCTTCGAGGATCGTTCCTCGACGAGCCAGGACCTGTTGTCGTCGACCGCTCGACTGCCGCAAGTCCCGGGTGCCGGGCCGGCCCAGAACCCTCCACTGCAAGAACCGTCCCACGCCCCCTCGGCATCTTCCAGCTCGCCCTCGGATCCGGGCGCACTGTTGACCGAGGTCAGGGCCCTTCTGGAGCGTCTCGGCCCCGGCTCGGCCATGGACGTGCTGGACCGGCGCATGCAGGACCTCGCGAGCCAGATGGAGCGGCACCTCGACACGTCCCAGCCCACGGCTTCCATCGACGATCTCGGCCGTCGCACCGGCACGCCGGCGACCGCAGACACTGTCGAAC
>CAXSEU010000141.1:3644-8451 GCA_964236485.1 uncultured Lichenihabitans sp.
GCCCTTCAGGCCTCCGGCAAGACACCGGCCATGGAGCCGCAGGCCTTCGACAGCCTGCTGCGTGGCATCGAGGAGAGAGTCGGAAGGGCACGCGCGGCATCCGCCGACATCGAGCACCTCGAGACGATGATGAACAGCCTCGCGAAGCGCATCGAGGATGCGGGTCATCATCCGGACGCGAAGGCGCTGAGCGCCCTCGAGGGACAGATCGAGCGATTGGGCGAGCGCCTCGAGCGCTCCGAAGCCAGCCTGTCGTCCCTCGACGCGGTCGAGCATTCCTTGCGTGACTTGTTTACCCAGCTCGAACAGACCCGCTTCGCGACGATCGATGCGGCCGAAAATGCCGCCCGGACGGCGGCCCGCGATACGCTCCGAGCCGCGATGCAGAACCCGAGTGTCACGGGGCCGTCCGACATGCGGACGGAACCGGCTGACAGAATCGCGCGGGAGGTGCAAGAGCTCAAGGTGCAGCACGACGCCTCGGAGCGTCGCACGCAGACGGCTTTGGGAAGTCTCCATCAGGCGGTCGCGAAGCTTGTCGATCGACTCGAGCGTACCGATGCCGCGGAGGCTGCAGCGGCCTCGCGTCAGACCGCGCCGCAGGACGCGGCTCACGGCGCCGGCAACGCGCCGGACGTGATCGCCGTCGAAGACGGGCCGGATCGACGCCGGCGGGACAGGATCGCTCAGGCATCAACGGCGGCATACCACCTCGCGGACGGGCTGATCGAACCCGGCGAAGGGAAGGCGGCGGGCAGAGCGCAGGGTGCCGGGCCCGACAAAGCCGAGGTCGCGGGGAGTGCCGGACGCACCGCGGCGGCCTCCGCCGTACCGGCCGACGGGTCCGCCCCCTTCATCGCCGCCGCTCGACGTGCCGCCCAGGCGGCCCAGGCATCGGCGGCCTCGAAGCAAAAAAACCTTCATGGCCGTGACGTCGCTGCCGGCACCCCATCGCGCACCGCCTCGTCGGCTATGGCGCTGCTCGAGCGCACACGTGTGTATCTGGCCGATCGGCGTCGGCCGATTCTCCTGAGCCTGGCGGGCCTGGTGGTTCTGCTCGGCGCGCTGGAAGTGGCAAAACTCGAGCATAATTCATCATCCACGGCTGCCGTGGCGTCGCTGGACATCCCCAAAGCATCCGGTCCCGTCGAGCCCACTGCCGCGCCTCAGGCGAGCGCGACGGTCGAGAAAACGGCTGATCGCGCCGCCGTTCAGGCCCCCGCCGCCAGTTCCCCACCTACGGCGGCTGCGGCGCAAGGCGCTGATCGCGATGCCGGCGAGGGGGCGAAAGCCAATCCGCCGTTGAGGACAGCAAACCCGTTCCTGGCCGGTGTCATCCCGCCGCTGGCCGGTCTCGGCGAAGGTTTGAAAGCCCTCGCCCTGGCGGGAGATCCGGGGGCCGAATACGAGGTCGGCCTGCGGTATGTTGAGGGACGCACGGTCAACCGCGATCCGAAGACGGCCGCCAGCTGGTTCGAGAAGGCGGCGGTCCACGGGCTGGCGCCGGCTCAATACAGGCTTGGGTCGGCTTACGAGAAGGGCGTCGGAGAGACGCGGGATCCCGCACAGGCCGTGACCTGGTACGGGCGCGCCGCCGACGCCGGCAACGTGCGGGCCATGCACAACCTGGCCGTCATGTCGGCCGAGGGCGCGGTAGGGAAACCGGACTACGTCAAGGCTGCCGCCATCTTCGGCAAGGCCGCCGCGCTGGGTGTGCGGGACAGCCAGTTCAACCTTGCGATCCTCTACGCGCGCGGCCTAGGAATCGAACAGAATCTCGCGCAGTCCTATACCTGGTTCGCCATCGCGGCCGCGCAGGGAGACGACGACGCCGCCAAGAAACGCGACGAGGTGGCGGCACGGCTCGACGCCAAAACGCTTGAAGCCGCCAAGGCCGCCGCCGAGAGTTTCAAGCCGTCGCCCGCGGTCAAGGCCGCGAACGAAGTGCCGCCGCCGGCAGGAGGTTGGGACGCGGTTGCCCCGCCGGCTCGGTCGGATCTTTCCGGCCAGAAGACCGGTGCCTCAAAGGCGTCGATCCTGTAAGGCTACGCCCGAAGAACAGGCCCGTCGCAGCAGTTGGAGCGCCCGAGGAGGGCCGGGCGCTCCAACTGGAAAGCGAAAGCTCAGGCCGAAGGCTGAGGCTCCAGACCTGTTTCAGGTCCCGGCTTGGGTCGGTTTTTGCCGACGTTGGGAACTGGAGATGGGCGTGGCGGGGCGGCCTCGTCGGCAGATTCCCGCACCGGCGGCCGACCTTTAAGAATGCCGAGGATCTCGTCGCCGCTCAATGTCTCGTATTCGAGGAGACCCTTGGCCAAAGACTCGAGGTCGCCGCGCTTGGTCGTGAGGATTTCGGTCGCCTCGGCAAGTCCTGATTCGACCAGCCGCCGAACCTCGGAGTCGATCTTCTGCGACGTCGATTCCGATATGTTGTTCTGCTTGCCCATGGAATAGCCCAGGAACACCTCTTCCTGGTTCTCGCCGTACATGACGGTGCCGAGTTCGTCGGAAAACCCCCATCGTGTCACCATGGCGCGCGCCAGTTTGGTCGCCTGCTCGATGTCCGACTGGGCCCCGGAGGTCACCTTTTCCTTGCCGAAGATGATCTCCTCGGCTACGCGCCCCCCCATCAGCACGGCAAGGCGGGAGGTCATTTGTTCGTAGCTCATCGACAGCTTGTCGCGTTCCGGCAGTTGCATGACCATGCCGAGGGCCCGGCCGCGCGGAATGATCGTCGCCTTGTGGACGGGATCCGTTGCGGAGACGTTGAGGGCCACGATGGCGTGGCCACCCTCATGATAGGCCGTGAGCAGCTTCTCCTGTTCGGTCATGACCAGGGTTCGGCGCTCCGCACCCATCATGATCTTATCCTTGGCGTCCTCGAATTCGCTCATCGTGACGACGCGCTTGCCGCGGCGCGCCGCCATCAAGGCCGATTCATTGACAAGGTTCATGAGATCGGCGCCGGAAAAGCCCGGAGTTCCCCGGGCGACGGTCTTGAGATCGACGTCGGGCGAAAGCGGAACCTTCCGCACATGGACCTTGAGGATGCGCTCCCGACCCACGACGTCCGGGTTGGGGACAACGATCTGCCGGTCGAAGCGGCCGGGACGCAGCAGCGCGGGATCGAGAACGTCGGGACGGTTGGTCGCGGCGATCAGGATGATGCCCTCGTTGGCCTCGAAGCCATCCATTTCGACGAGCAACTGATTGAGGGTCTGCTCGCGCTCGTCATTGCCGCCACCGAGCCCTGCGCCGCGATGCCGTCCGACCGCATCGATCTCGTCGATGAAGATGATGCACGGCGCATTCTTCTTCGCCTGTTCGAACATGTCGCGGACGCGGCTGGCGCCAACGCCGACGAACATCTCGACGAAGTCCGATCCTGAAATCGTGAAGAAGGGTACGTTGGCCTCGCCCGCGATGGCGCGTGCCAGCAGGGTCTTGCCCGTCCCTGGAGGACCCACCAGCAACACCCCACGCGGGATGCGCCCGCCGAGCCGCTGGAATTTCTGCGGATCGCGAAGGAACTCGACGATCTCCTGGAGGTCTTCCTTCGCCTCGTCGACCCCGGCGACATCCTCGAAGGTGACCCGACCATGAGCTTCGGTCAGCAGCTTGGCTTTCGACTTGCCAAAGCCCATCGCTTTCCCGCCGGCACCCTGCATTTGGCGGGACATGAAGATCCAGACGCCGATGAAGGCCAGAAGCGGCAACCCGTTGACCAGGAGGGTCACCAACCAGCTGTTGCCGTCGGACGGAGGCTTGGCGGTGATCGACACGTTCTTCTTGTAGAGGGTCTGGACCAGGGTCGGATCGTTCGGCGCATAGGTCGAGAACTCACGCCCGTCGGTATAATGGCCGGAAATGTCGGGGCCCGCGATGGTCACATCCCGCACATGCGCCGAGTCCACCTGTGTCAGAAGCTCGGTGAAGCTGATAGGCGTGGTCTGCGCGCGCTGACCGGGATTCTGAAAAAGCAGAACCAGGGCCACGACCAAGAGGAATATGATCACCCAAAGGGCGAAGTTCCGGAAGTTCGGATTCATTTCGGACCCGTGTAGAGCGTGAACGGCTCAAGCGAACAAAGATGATGCCGCATCCGCCCGGAACCTGCGCTGCCTCCGGTGCAATGTAGGGGGTCGCTCCGGGCTTGCCAAGGGAAGGTGCATCCCTTCGGGCAAATGCCGCGGGTAAGCCTAAGGGTCACGCGCCAGCGCCTTAGGGATAAGGCCGCGACGGCGGGGACCTTCGGGCCGGAGCTCGATGACGCCCGAACGCAGGGCGACGATATGCCCGTGCAGCGTCCGGCGCAGAGGCTGCCCCTCCGCGTGTGCCCGGCAGAGCTCGTCGTAGAGCCCCTCGAGCCGAGCCAGTCGAGGCGGTCCGTCGCGCGCGTAATCGGTCATGGCGCCTCCAAGAGCCCTCAGGCCAACCGCCCCGGGGCCGCGCAACAGCGGGGCCGCCCCCAACACCCGGCGCTCGTCCGTAGAGCTCAAGCTGACTGCCTTCAACAACGTCGATGATGCGGCAAGGAGCGCCGCCTCGTCGCGCGACAGGCGTCTGGCCAAGGTCGCAAGCGTTTCCGCATTGATCCCTTCAGTGGCAAGGCGGGGCAGGAGCGCCCGAAGCCGGGTCCTGGCGAAGCGAGGATCATGATTGGCCGGATCGTCGATGAAGCTCCAACCTCGCGTGCGGCATGTCTCGACGAGCCGCAGCTTCGGGACGTCGAGGAAGGGCCGAACATGGATCACGCCGCACCGCGCTACCGACCGGCGCATCCCGGCAAGACCCGCCGGGCCGGAGCCCC
>CAXSEU010000142.1:0-1137 GCA_964236485.1 uncultured Lichenihabitans sp.
GATCCACGCCGCCCATGACATGGGCGCGCCGCCGGCGCTGATCTGGTGCGCCGACCATCCGAAGGAGGTCGCGGGCCTGCTCTACATCGAGGCCCCCGTGATGCTCGGCGATGTGCTGCGCAAGATCATCGCCTACACGCCCGAGGCGATGGAGCACGGATCGATGTGGTGGTGGATCCTGCCGCTCGCGCCCGGCGTGCCCCAGCGGCTGGTGGTGGGCCACGAGCGCGCCTTCCTCACCTGGTTCTATGAGAACGACGCTGCCAAGCCGGAGAAGATCGAGCCCGCGACGGTCGACGAGTACCTGCGCACCTTCTCAGGGTCCGAAGGCGTGCTCGGCGCCATGGGCGTCTACCGTGCCGCCTTCACCAGCATCGCCCAGACCGAGCCGCTGGTCAGGTCCAAGGTCGCCGTGCCGGTGGTCGCCATCGGGGGCGAGACATCACTCGGCGCCAAGGTCGGCGAGATGGTGAAGATGGTGGCCCGGCATGTCGAAGCGGAAACGCTGCCCGACTGTGGCCACTTCGTGCCCGAGGAGCGACCGGAAGCCGTCATCCGTCACGTGCTCGCCATGGCGGCGAAGCTCGGCTGAACACTGCACCTGAACACCGCGAAGGAGAGAACCACGCCATACCATTCGATCACGTCCGTATCGGCTCAGACCCCGCTTCCCGCGACGACCCGGACCGCAAACCAACGGTGGCCGAGCCGGACGACCCGGGGCTGCGTCACATCTTCCTCGCGGGCGACGTCTATACGATCGTGGTGCCAGGGTCAGCGACCGATGGCCATTTCTGCCTGATCGACATGCTGGTGAACGATGGCGGCGGACCAGTACGGCACCGCCATGAGGTTGTCGGCCCGCAGCGGTGCTGTTCGCCGGGCGGGCGTCCGGTTCGCATCGTCTATGGTCCGAGGAGACGCTTTGTCGATCGGTCGCTTCAGCAGCCATCGACGTTTCGCACCCACCGAAGGGCAGTCGGTCGCGGCTGCCGGACCGCGCCGGCCTGCCTCCGGATTGGGCATGACCCCGCTACGTTGCCTGATTCATCACGTTGACTTGCGGAACAGCCGTGCGATGCTGATGCCCAGCATGGATGGCCTGGGAGGGGCAGTGTCGTCATGTAATCGGCACGG
>CAXSEU010000142.1:1147-8316 GCA_964236485.1 uncultured Lichenihabitans sp.
GCACGGTGACGTCCCAAGCCCGCAAGGATGTCATTCCGATCGTCGAAAAACATGACGGACAATTCTGGTACATGTGCCCCATGAAGGGTTCGAGGCGAACGAGAGCGTCATCTGCACCGGGGGCTGCCCCGACCAGCATCTCACTCCGCAGCTTCGCTATATCTTCTGCCGCATCATGGTAGGCGGGTTTACGGGGCCGGCCAGCGATGTCTGGGGGTGCGAGATGAGCCGGCTCGCGCGCGCGATCGTCACGGACGCAGATGGCAGCATCGAACGCTGTCTTCCCGTGGAGGGAACCGAGATCGAGCGGCTTGTGGCGGATATCGAGGCCCGCCGGCCCGATTCTATCCTCGGCAACCGGCCATCGGGCAAGGCGTTTCTGCGGGCCACGGCACATCGGCACCTTCGCCAGGAAGCGACAAAAATCCGACTGGCGCTCGAACAGGTCGCGGCGGCGGTCCTCGCTGGAGAACGCCCGCGGTCCGAGGCAGGATGAGACGCTTCCTGGCCGAAATGGCGCGGCGCCCCGCCTCGCTGGTCGCCACGATCGTGATCCTGCTCGTGGTGGCGACAGCGATCGCGGCGTCGTGGATCGCGCCCTTCTCGCCCGACGACCAACCCTTCGATGGTCTTTCGGTCGAGGGCGCTCCCCTGCCGCCGGGCGCGCATTATTGGCTCGGCACCGACACGCTGGGACGAGACCTCTTGTCCAGGCTGCTGTTCGGCGCGCGCACGTCCCTGGTGATCGGCCTCGTGGCCAATGGCGTTGCGGTCGCTATCGGCGTGACGGTCGGGATCGTAGCGGGCTACCGGGGCGGCTTCATCGGCGGCGCGCTGATGCGCTTCACCGATCTCATGATGGCGTTCCCGGCGCTGCTTCTCGCCATCGTGCTCGCGGCCCTGCTTCACCCGAGTCTATGGATCGTCGCGATGGTGATCGCGCTGGTGAACTGGGTGCAGGTCGCCCGCGTCATCTATACGGAGACGCGCGCGCTTGCCGAGCGCGACTTCATTCTGGCCGAACGCTCGCTCGGGGCGGGACACGCACGCATCCTGCTGCGCCACATCGCGCCGCATCTGATGCCGACCGCGATCGTCTACGGCACACTCGGCATCGCCACCACCGTTCTCCTGGAAGCCACACTCAGTTTCCTTGGCGTCGGCGTGCAGCCACCACTGCCCTCCTGGGGAAACATCATCTTCGAAAGCCAGAGCTACTTCCAGAGCGCGCCTTGGCTGGTCTTCATTCCCGGCGCCATCATCCTGGCGACGGCCCTTTCCTTCAACCTCCTCGGCGACGCCTTGCGCGACATCTTCGACCCGACGCAGCGGGGACGCGGCTGATGGCGTTGCTCCTGGCGCGACGACTGATCCAGGCGGCCGCGATCCTGTTCGGGGTCGCGCTCATCACATTCCTGCTGCTGCATCTATTGCCGGCCGATCCGGCCGCCCTCATCGCTGGCCGCAGCGCCAGCGCTCAGATGATCGGCAACGTGCGTCATCAGCTTGGGCTCGATCTGCCGATCGCCCAGCAATTCGGGCGTTATCTCGGCGGTCTGCTGCGGGGCGATTTGGGACGGTCCTACATCCAGCGCAGCGAGGTCGCGTCCCTCATCGCGTCCCGCATCCCCGCGACCCTGGTGCTGATGGTCACTGGCATCGTGGTCGAGGTCACGCTCGGGCTGCTGTTCGGCATCTTGGCGGCGCTCAAGCGCAACGGCTTCGTGGACCGGGCCGTAATGATGCTCGCCTTCGTGGGTGTATCCTCGCCGCAATTCGTGGTGGCGCTGCTGATGCTCTACGTCTTCGCCGCGACACTTGGCTGGTTTCCGATGAGCGGCTACGGCACGCCGGCCCATGTGGTGCTGCCGGCCCTGACGCTCGGCCTTCTCGGCGCAGGCTGGTACGCCCGCATGGTGCGCTCCGCCATGATCGATGTGCTGAACCAGGATTATGTGCGCACAGCCCGCGCCAAGGGCCTGTCCCAATCGAGAGTGCTTCTGCGCCATGCCTTGCCAAATGCGCTGCTGCCGATCGTCGCAATGATCGGCATCGACATCGGTCAATTCATGGGAGGGGTCGTGGTGGTGGAAGCCGTCTACGGCTGGCCGGGCATCGGCCAGCTCGCGTGGCAGGCCGTCCAGCAGGTCGACGTGCCCATCATCATGGGCGTCACGCTCGTGTCCTCGCTCGCCATCGTGCTCGGCAACCTCCTGGCCGATGCACTGGCGCCCGTCCTCGATCCGCGAATCCGCGGCCGATAATCCGCAACCCTCTGGAGGTTTCGAAAATGAAGACCTGGTTGAAGACCACCACCGCCGCCCTGGCACTGAGCGCCGCGCTCGCGGCCCTGCCGGCCCGGGCCGCGGATGCGTCGGTGCAAGGCGGTACGATCGTCGTGACATACAAGGACGACATGGCGACCCTTGACCCGGCGATCGGTTACGACTGGCAGAACTGGTCCATGATCAACGGCCTGTTCTCGCGCCTCGTCGACTACAAGTTCGGCACGACGGAAATCGTCCCCTCGCTCGCCGAAAGCTTCACGATCTCGCCGGACGGTCTCGTTTATACGTTCAAGCTGAACCCGAAGGCGAAATTCACCAACGGCCGCAAGATCGTCGCGGCCGACGTCAAATATTCGATCGAGCGCGCGGTGAGTCCCAAGACCCAGGGGCCGGCCGGCGGTTTTTACCATTCGATCCGGGGTGCGGATAAGATGACCGACGGGTCCGCCACGACGATTTCCGGCATCGAGGCGCCGGACGACGCCACGGTCAAGTTCACCCTGTCGCAGGCCGATGCGACGTTCATGAATGTGCTGGCGCTGAACTTCTCGTCCGCGGTGCCCAAGGAGGTCGTCGAGGCGGAGGGCGCCGATTTCGGTAAGAAGCCGGTCGGATCGGGGGCCTTCTTGCTGAAAGAGTGGGTACCTGGCCAGCGCCTCGTTTTCGCGCGCAATCCAGATTACTTCCGCGACCGTCCCAACCTCGATGGCTTCACGGTCGAGATCGGCCAGGAGCCGCTCGTCGCCATCCTGCGCCTGCAAAAGGGGGAGGTGGATATCGCGGGTGATGGCATCCCGCCCGCAAAGTACCTGGAGATGAAGAACTCGCCCGATGCCGCCGACATGATCGTCGATCGCGCGCAGTTCGAGACGAGCTACATCACGATCAACACCACCAAGAAGCCGTTCGACGACGTGCGCGTCCGCCAGGCCTTGAACATGGCGATCAACAAGGATCGCATCGTCCGCATCATCAACGGCCGTGCAACGCCGGCGTCCCAGGTGCTGCCGCCGCTGATGCCGGGCTACGACGAGACCTATAAGGGCTACCCGTTCGACATCGGCAAGGCGAGGCAATTACTGGCCGACGCCGGGCTGAAGGACGGGTTCTCGACCGAGCTTTGGGCGATGAACACCGACCCAAACCCGCGCATCGCGCAGGCGATCCAGCAGGATCTCGCTGCCATCGGCATCAAGGCCGAGATCAAGGCTCTTGCGCAGCCGCAAGTGATCGCGGCCGGCGGCAACAAGGACCAGTCGGCGCTGACTTGGTCGGGCGGCATGGGCTGGATCGCCGATTTCCCCGACCCGTCCGATTTCTATGGACCGATCCTGGGCTGCGGCGGCGCGGTGACGGGGGGATGGAACTGGTCCTGGTACTGCGACAAGACCTTCGAGGCGCGCGCCACTCAGGCCGATGCGATGTCGGACCCCAAGCAGCGGGACGACCGGGCCAAGGTCTGGGCCCGGATCTTCACCGATATCCAGACGCAGGCCGCCCCCTGGGTACCGGTGTTCAACGAGCGTCGGGTGGTGGCAAAGTCCAAGCGCATGGGCGGCCCCGACGAGATCTACATCGATCCGACGCGGGTGATCGACTACGAGGCGATATACGCCAAGAACTGAGCGGCGGCGGCCGCCGGCTTCCCTCGATCCGACCGGACCTTCCCTTCATTCCTCCTTGCGGGACAGAGGGAAGGAGCGCAGCCGCCCGTCGTCGCTTGAAAGGACACACCCCATGTGCGTCGCGTGCAATTACACGATCCACCGGGATCGCCACAACTTCGGCTGGAGCCGCGACTTCGCGCCGGCTCTGACCTGCAAGCCGGGCGAGACCATCCACTTCGAATGCCTGGATGCCGGCAACGGCCATTTCGGCCGGGACTCGACCGCCGCGGACGTCGCGACGCTCGATTTCAGCAAAGTGAATCCGGTGACCGGACCCGTCTACGTGGAGGGCGCGGCGCCGGGCGACGCGCTCAAGATCACGTTCCGCAAGTTCATCCCATCGGGGCTCGGCTGGACCGCCAACATTCCGGGCTTCGGCCTGCTGGCCGATCAGTTTCCGGACCCGGCGCTGCACATGTGGGTCTACGATCCCGTCACGCTCACGCCGTCGGTGTTCGGGCCCAAGGGCCGCGTGCCCCTGAAACCCTTTGCGGGCGAGATCGGCGTCGCGCCGGCCGAACCCGGCATCCACTCGGTCGTGCCGCCGCGTCGCGTCGGGGGCAACCTCGACATCCGCGACCTCGCGGCCGGGACCACGCTCTATCTCCCGGTCGAGGTCGAGGGGGCGCTCTTTTCGATCGGCGACACCCATGCGGCGCAGGGCGACGGCGAGGTCTGCGGCACCGCCATCGAGAGCCAGATGGATGTCGAGCTCACGCTCGACCTCGTCAAGGGTGCCAACATCAAGAGCCCGCGCTTCACCACCGAAGGCCCTGTCGCTCGCCACCTCGATGGCGCCGGCTACGAGGCGACCACGGGGATCGGCCCGGATCTGATGACCGCGGCCCGCGAGAGCGTGATGCGCATGATCGACCTGCTCGCGGCCGAGCATGGCCTCGCCCCCCTCGACGCCTATCTTCTGCTCTCGGTCTGCGGTGACCTGCGCATCTCCGAGATCGTCGACGTGCCGAACTGGGTCGTTTCCTTCTACTTCCCGCGCATCGTCTTCTCGTGATTTCTTGCGGGCCTTCGTCTCCGATGCTTTCGATCGAGGGATTGTGCATCGACGCGCGGACCCCTGAGGGGCTGCGCCCCATTCTCGAGGACGTAAGCTTCAGTCTC
This sequence comes from uncultured Lichenihabitans sp., assembly GCA_964236485.1. Classification (GTDB taxonomy): domain Bacteria; phylum Pseudomonadota; class Alphaproteobacteria; order Rhizobiales; family Beijerinckiaceae; genus Lichenihabitans. The sequence goes on from CAXSEU010000142.1 coordinate 6,225, forward strand.
GCGGCGGGTGAGACGCTCTGTCTGGCGGGTGAGTCCGGCTCGGGCAAGTCGCTGACGGCGCTCGCCATCATGCGCCTCCTGTCCTCGTCGCTACGTCAGCGCGGCGGCTCGATCAAGCTGGCGGGCCGGGAACTGACGACGCTGCCGGAGCGCACGATGCGGCAGATCCGCGGCGGCAACCTCGCCATGATCTTCCAGGAACCGATGACGTCGCTCAACCCCGTCATGACGATCGGGGCACAGCTGAGCGAAGCGATCCGAACGCATGCAATGGCTGAAGGCGGGCGTGCCGAGGTCCAGGTCCGCGCCATGCTGGACGCTGTCCGCATCACCGATCCGGGCCGGCGACTGACGCAACATCCCCACGAACTCTCCGGCGGCATGCGGCAGCGTGTGATGATCGCCATGGCGCTGTGCTGTCGTCCCAAGGTGCTGATCGCGGACGAGCCGACCACGGCGCTCGATGTGACGGTCCAGGCCCAGATCCTGACGTTGAGGCGGGAACTCAAGGGAGAATTCGGCACCGCCATCATCCTCATCACCCATGACATGGGGGTGGTGGCCGAAATGGCGGATCGTGTGGCCCTGCTGAAAGCGGGCCGGATGGTCGAGCATGGGACCGTCCTCGACATTTTCGAGCGTCCCCGCCATGCCTACACCCAGCGCCTGCTAGCCTCCGTTCCGCGCCTCGGCAGTCATGCCGGACAGGACGGCCCGCCTCGTGTCTCCGATCTGCCGCCGCCGAAGCTCGGCGCCGGGCCCGTGTTGTTCGTCCGCGACCTGACGGTCTCTTATGGCGGCGGGGCGGGATGGTTTGGTCGGGCCGCCGCGTCCGCACCGGCGGTCAAGGGCGTCAGTCTCGAAGTGCGTCCGGGCCAGACGCTCGGGCTGGTGGGCGAAAGCGGCTCCGGCAAGTCCACAACCGGCAAGGCAGTCCTGGGCCTCGTACCGTTCGCCGGGGAGGTGACGATCGACGGCGACGCCATCGCAGGCTTGTGTCCCCGTGACATGAAGCCCATTCGCCGCAAGGCCCAGATGATCTTCCAGGACCCCTCCGCCTCGCTCAATCCGCGCATGACGGTCGGAGCCGCCATCGCGGAGCCGTTTCTCATCCACGACGTCGGCACGGCGCACGACCGGCGCGACCGCGTCGCGGCGCTACTCAAGCGCGTCCACCTGTCACCCGACCACGCGACGCGCTACCCTCACGAGTTTTCTGGCGGGCAGCGGCAGCGCATCTGCATCGCTCGCGCGCTCGCGCTGAAGCCAAAGGTCATCGTCGCCGACGAAAGCGTGTCGGCGCTCGACGTGTCGGTGCGGGGCCACGTGCTCGACTTGATGCTCGAACTGCAGGAGGAGATGGGCCTCGCCTACCTCTTCATCTCGCACGACATGGCGGTGGTGGAGCGCATGAGCCATTACGTCGCCGTGATGCGCCACGGCGAGATCGTCGAGCAGGGTAGCCGGCGGGCAGTGTTTGAAAGCCCGCGACATGCGTACACGCGAGCCCTGCTGGACGCCGTTCCACGCCCTGACCCGCGCTTGCGCTCCCCGGCGACAGCGCTGGAGATCGCGCCGCCGCAAGCCGCCCGCGTCGGGGATCAGCGCTGACGTGGGCCATTGCTCATCGTCGCCGTGCTGGCGATGGAAAGTTGCCCTCGGGCGTGATCGACACGCTCCGCAAATCACTATCGACGCCGCCGATCAGGACAGGCTGCCAAGAAGCGGTTCGTCGAGGGCGGTTCCTGTCCTTGGAACGTCGTGCTCTCGGCCCCTCTTCGATCCCCCCGGGGCGGAGCGATGCTCCGTGCGTGGCGCCCCTCGAAGAAGCGTACGAACTCTCTTTCGGATGGTGTTCGCGACACCCATGCCGAGCCCGGGCTCGTCCGCGCCGCCGTGGCTCATGTGGCGAGCCACGGCAGCGGCCTTCTGTCGCTCGAACCTTTCCAGGAACTCGGCGGCCCCGTAGAGCGGCTCGTCATGCCGTGCGGCCGGTACCCCCTGATGGCGACGCAGGACCACGCCGCCGTCAACGCGCCGCAGAGCGGTATGGTCCGGACCACGGCTGTCGACCGGAGTCAGCCCTTGACGC
>CAXSEU010000143.1:0-8249 GCA_964236485.1 uncultured Lichenihabitans sp.
GTGGACGCCGCTCTGAGGGAGGTAAGCCGACGATGTCGGAGGCCTGGTAGGCGATCCTCGCTCGACCTCTTGTCGCCACGTAGCGCCATTCATTCACCGCCGTACCGCCGCCCCGCGCTCGGCGATGATCTTGTCCGCCACGCGCCAGGCGTTGGCCATGATGGTGAGGGTGGGGTTGGCGCCCGTCCCGGTCGGGAACGGCGAGCCGTCGACCGCATAGAGATTGTCGACCTCGTGCGCGCGGCACCACCTGTTGAGCACGGATGTGGCGGGGTCGTCGCCCATGCGCGCCGTACCATGCTGGTGCGAGCAATTGCCCGTGACCCGGTCGGCATAGACTTTGGTGATCGTCCGCGCCCCGCTGGCCTCGAGGATGTCAGCGCCGCGGTCGATCAGATAGCGGCCCTGGTCGCGATCGTTCTGGTGCGCCTTCAGGGTCGTGCGCGCCACCGGCAGGCCCCAGGCGTCGACGACCGTGTCGTCGAGATCGACGCGATTGTCGTGCTGGGGCATGTCGTGCAGCACCATGGCGACGGCGAGCGAGTGGCTGTAGTTCTCGCGGTCGATCCTCTTGGCTTCCGCGCCCCAGGCGGGTGTGCCCGGCAGTCGCCAGTTGATGGGCAGCGGGATGCCGACGCCCGCGACCGCGATGTGGCCGCCCGACACGAAGCCCCTCGAGGCGTCGTGTTCGTAGTGCTGGAAGGTCGAGGCGCTGACGTAGCCGCCGCCCGCCCAGGCATAGACCGGGTCGTCATAGGTGCCGACGGCGGCGGAATATTCATGGAATGTCACGTTGCGGCCGACGAGGTCGCTGCCGTTGGCGAGCCCGTTGGGAAAGCGGCCGGATTTCGACAGCAGCATGAGCCGGGCGGTCTCCATCGCCCCGCAGGCGAGGATGAAGACATCCGCCTCCTGCTCGATCGCGTCGCCATCGGCGTCCTGGTAGATGGCCGCCTTGATGCGGCCGGCGCCGTCGAGCACGAGTTCGCGCACGTAGCAGTGCGGGCGCAGGTCGTAGCGTCCCGTGGCGACTGCGTCCGGCACGAAGACGTTGAGCGCGGAGGAGCGCGTGCCGGTCGGGTCGCCGTGCTGCTGCGCGAAGGCGCTGACCACGGTCGCCTTGCGGCCGTTGAAGGGTCGGGAGAGGGCGGCCTGGGGGGTGGGAAAGGCGTTCCAGCCGAGCGCCGCGCAGCCCTTGATGAATTTGTCGGCATAGCGCGAGCGCGGCATGGGCGGGCAGGGATAGCCACCCGAACGGCGGGACTCGAATCTGTTGGCCCCGGCCTCACCAGAGACCCCGAAGGCCCATTCAACCTTGAGGTAGTAGGGTTCGAGCTCGTCGTAGGTGATCGGCCAATCCGCGAGACTGGCGCCCGGCAGGTCGCCGGCGACGGTGCGCATCCGGAAGTCGTTCTCGGTAAAGCGGGGCAGCCAGCCCTGCCAATGGACGGTGCCGCCGCCGACCATCTGCGGCACGGGGCAGAAATTCTCGCTGCGCGCAGCGTCGGCCGCGGTCTCGCGCCAGGTGCGGGGGTTGAGAATCGGATCTGGCCACAGGTTGTAGCGGTTGATGTTGGCGAGCTCGTCGCCGCCGACCGTTTCCTTGGTGCGCCAAGGCCCCTTTTCGAGGGCGACGACCGTCACCCCCGCTTCGCACAGCACCTTGGCGGCGGCCGCGCCGGAGGCCCCCGCACCGATGATGACGACGTCGGTCCTTGGGGGTTTGGTCTTAAAGGCCATCGTGGAACTCCTTGACCTTCTCGGCCTCGCCTTCGGCAAAATACTGCAGGGTGGTGTAGCGGCCGGTGTGGACCTCCTTCATCGAGGCCGGTCCCGGGAAGCCGATGACCTTCCAGCCGATCTGCCCCCTGTTCCCGCCGTAGATCGGGTCGGCGTAGAAACCCTGGCGCGTGTGGGTGACAAGCAGCGGCAGGAAGTCGAGGTCGACCTCGGTGGAGGTCTGCTGCAAGGCGGGCTCCGCCGAGACGGGGCCGGCCAGAGCGTCGTTGGGCGTCAAGGTCGTCGGCTCGCCGGTGCCACCTGCCTCGACGGCGCGCAGCACGGCGTCCTGCTGCTCGGGCGTCAAGGCGACGAAATCAGCTGAATGATGCGCGCGGGCACGGGCGTCGAGGTCCTTGATTCCCTCGACGTAGCGGGCGCGCATCGTCTCGATGCGCTGCATCCAGGCTTCCGCGCTGCGGCCCTCCAGCACCTCGAAGCCCGAGCCGTCCGGCTTGGCGAAGATGTAGCCGAGGCCGGAGAGGTAACGGTCGAGGAAGTCGATGCAGCCGGCCTCGCGCGCGCCCGGCGTGTCGTCGGTGGGTATGATCCGTGCCATCGCGGCCTCGATCGTGGCGCGCTGGTGCGGGTTGAAAAAGGCGTCGGGCATGGGCGTCCTCTGGAAGTATGTAGGAGGGTTGCGCTTACCGCTTCTTGGTCTGGCTGATGGCGACCGCGATGATGATGATCGCGCCGCGGGCAATGAGCTGCTGGCTGAATTCCAGGCCCATCAGCACAAGGCCGTTGTTGATGAGCCCGATCATCAGCGCGCCCATGATCGAGCCGACCACCGTGCCGGCCCCGCCGAACAGGCTGGTGCCTCCGAGCACGGCCGCCGCAATCACCGAGAGTTCGTCGCCCTCGCCGAACTGGAAGCGGCCTGAATGCAGGCGGCCGGCGTAGAGCATCCCCGCAACCGCAGCCGCGACGCTCGACAGCATCAGCACGCGGAACTTGATGGAGGCGGTGTCGACGCCGGAGTAGCGCGCCGAGGTCTCGTTGCCGCCGGTCGCCAGGACACGGCGCCCGAAAGTCGTCCGGCGCAGCACGACATGGCCGACGATGCCGAAGACCACCATCCAGATCAGCAGGCTCGGCACCGGCCCGAGGTTGCCGCCGCCGAAGATGGCGGCATAGGGCTTGTCGAGGATCGGGATCGCGGCCGTGGCGCTGATCCACATGGCGACGCCGCGGGCGATGCCCATCATCGCGAGGGTCGTCAGGAACGAGGGGATGCCGATGCCGGTCGTCAGCCAGCCGTTGACCGCGCCGACGATGGCGCCGGTGCCGAGGCCGCAGACGATCCCGCCCAGGATGCCGAAATGGTCGATCCCCATCGCGGTCGCGACGGAGGCCAGTCCCGCCACCGCACCGACCGACAGGTCGATCTCGGCGGTGCCGAGCACGAAGGTCATCGCCACGGACACGACAGCGATGATGGCGGTCTGGCGGATGATGTTCAGGAGGTTGTTGGGGTCGAGGAAGCCCCGCTCGCCAAGGGTCGCCGCGAAGATGATGAAGATCGCGACGAAGCCGATGTAGATGATGTAGTCGCGCCAATGGGCGAGCGGGGATGGCGCCTTGCGCGCCGGCATGGCTGAATCGGTCATTGGACGGGCCCTCCCCGGGCTTCCTGCATGGCTTTGTTGAGCTTGCTCTCGGCGTGCTGGAGCGCGTCGATCGAATCGGGATTGGCGGGATCATCCAAGGCGTGGCGCGCGATGTCGCGCACGATGCGACCGTCGGACATGACGAGGATGCGGTCGCAGGCGGCAAGCAACTCCTGCAATTCCGATGACAGCACCAGGATCGCCTTGCCGGATTTGGCAAGGTCGCGGATCAGCGTAACGATCTCGCTCTTGGAACCGATGTCGATGCCGGCCGTGGGCTCGTCGAGGATCAGCACGTCGGGCTCGGTAGCGAGCCATTTGGCGATGACGACCTTCTGCGCATTGCCGCCCGACAGGGTCTTGACCGTAGCCTTGCGCGAATCCGTCTTGATGCGCAGCCGCTTGATCGAACCTTCCGCGAGGGCCGCCGCCTTGGCCTGGTCGACCCAAGTATTCTTCGAGAGGCGATCGAGATTGGGCAAGCCGACGTTGCTCTCGACCGAATGGAAGGCGACGAAGCCCTGACGCGCCCGATCCTCCGGCACCAGCGCGATGCCGGCGTCGATGGCGTCACGCGGCTTGGCAATGGCAACCGGCTTGCCTTTGACGCGGATCTCGCCGGTGATGATCGGCTGGATCCCGCAGATCAGCCGCGCAAGGGAGGAGCGCCCGCTGCCGAGCAGGCCCGCGACGCCCACGACCTCGCCGCGGTGAAGCGTGATGTTCACCGCCCGCGGCTTCTGCTCGCCCGACAGGTCGCGGGTTTCGAGCAACGCCTCCCCGAGAGTCGCGGTCTCGCGCGTCACGTCGGAGAAGCCGCGCGAGCGGCGGCCGATGATGTGGGCGATCATGCTATCGAGCGTGAACTCGGACATCGGTGCGGTGATGATGTGCTTGCCGTCACGCAGGATCGTGGCGCGGTCGGCGATCCGGAAGATCTCGTCCATTCGGTGCGAGACGTAAACGATGGCGACGCCCTTTCCGCGCAACTGACGGACGTAGTCGAACAGCCGGTCGACCTCGGTCTGCGACAGGGCGGTCGTGGGCTCGTCGAGCACCAGCACCCGACAGGGCTGTGACGTCGCCTTGATGATCTCGGTCAGCTGCTTGTGGCCGGCCGGGATGTCGGCGACCTTGCGCGTCGGGTCGATGGCGACGCCCATCGCGGCAAACAGCGTCTTCGTCTCGGCGATCGCGGCCTTATCGTCGATCAAACCACCCACTTTGATCTCGCGGGTGAGGAACACGTTCTGCGCCACCGTCAAGGTCGGCACGAGGCTCATTTCCTGGAACGCCATGGCGACGCCGGCGGCACGCGAGGCCTCCGGCGAATAGGTGGTCAGCGGCACGCCACCGATCTCGATCGTGCCGGAGGTCGGCGGTTGCACGCCGCGCAGGATCTTCAGAATGGTCGACTTGCCAGCACCGTTCTCGCCGAGCAGCGCGTGGACTTCGCCGGGGCGGACGTCGAGATGCACGCCGTCGAGCGCGCGGACACCACCGAAATGCTTGGAGACGTTCGTCATGCGGACGGCGTCGGGGGTGGACGTGCTCATGGGTGCGAGCTCCGGATGATAAGGGGCCTTCCCTTCTCCCGCGGCGGGGAGAAGGGCTTCATCCTGCGAGTCAGGTGGTCACATGCTCTTCTTGATCTTGTCGGTGACGGGCTTGTGGTAGACCTGTTGCCAAGCGTCGGCGAGATTGGCCTTGGTGACTGGCAGCGCGGGCAGAGCCACATAGGCGGGCGCTGTCTTGCCGAGCAGGCCGTAGCCCGCGAGCATCGCTTCGGTCACGCCCTGGTCGTAGGGGCGCTGCGCCGACAGCCCCTTGATCACGCCGTCGCCTGCCATGTTGATCGCGGCGTTCTCGCCGAGGTCGCAATTGGTGACGATGAGATCGTCGCGACCATTGGTGCTGGCGGCGGCGATGACGCCTTCGGCCGGCACGTCCCAAACCGCCCAGATGCCCTTGATAGTCCGGTGCGACACCAGCATGGCGCCGGCCGCCTTTTCGGCGTCGCCGGAGAAATCGGGGCCGCCGATTCCTTGTTCTGCCACGATATGGATGTCGGGATAGTTCTCGGCGAGGGTCTTCTTCACCGCGTCGTAGCGCTGCTTGGTGACGAAGAAGTCTGCGGCGTGGAAGATCAGGCCGACGTCGCCCTTGCCGCCGAGCGCCTGGGCGAGCAGGTGAGCCGTCGCGACGCCGTTGCCATAATTGTCTGCGGAGACGACGCTGACGTAGTCCTTACCGGCCGTGAGGCCCTTGGGCACGTTGTCCATGAACACGAGCTTCACGCCCGCGTCTGCCGCGGCCTTGTATTCGTTGGCGGTCGCGACGGGATCGGTCGGGATCGAGACGATGATGTTGGGCTTCTGCGCCAGCACGGTCTCGATGTCGGCAACCTGCTTGTCCGGCTTGAAGCCGGCATCCGTCGTGGCCACGACATCGATGCCCATTGTGGCGAACTGCGCCTTCAGCCCCTCGATCTGCGCCTGCGACCAGTCATTGCCGGCGTAGTGCATCACAATGGCGGCCTTGGCGTGCATGCCCTTGATCTTTGCGAGTTCATCGGCGCTCAACGTTACCGAGGAGGCGGGTTCCGGCTTCTCGCCGTTGGGACCGAGGCTCATCACGTGCTTGCCGACCTCGGCAATTGCAGTCGCGGGGTCGGTCGCATGAGCGCTAGTCGTAAGGCCGAGACCGAGCGTGAGGCAAAGGGCGGTCGATTGGAGCAAAGAAGCGAGGCGCATGAGATCTCCCTTGATGACTGGACGTTGATCGTTACGAGCCGGACGATCCGGCCCGAAGGTCAGCCTTTGGCCGCTTCAGCGGTAACGAAGGCATGGCTCTCGTGCGCCGCGCCGATGGGATCGGGCCAGCTGTCGAGTTCGTTGCAGACCCAGCCGGCGTAGCCGATGTCCTTCAGCGTCCGGATCACGGCGCCGTTGTCGCAATCGCCGACGCCGACCGGGGTGAAGGCGAAAGGCTCGCGCTGCCAGCCCTTGAGATGGACGTAGGAAATGCGAGACGCATGCTCGCGCACCATCGCGGCGACGTCGCCGCCAGCCGCAGCGAGATGAGCGGTGTCGGGACAGAAGCCGATGCTGGTCTTCTCGAAAATAGTCCGCACCTCGACGGGGTTCTCGACGATCGTGGAGAGGTGGGGATGGTACTGGGCGCGCAGCCCCCGCGCCTCGGCAATCGTCATGACCTTGTCGAGGGCCGACGCGAGCGCGTCGTAATCCGCGGGACGCGTGCCGTCGAACCGTCGCGCGCCGCCGCCGACCACGAGATGCTCGGCGCCAAGCGCCTGCGCAGCGTCGGCTGCTTTCGTGATCCGGGCCAGTTCTTCAGGGAGAATATCGGAGAAAATCAGGTTGCCACCGCTGTAGAGCGCAACGAGGGTAAGCTTCGTTTTGGCAAGAATGCGCCGGATCGCGGCATAGTCGTCGCCCGCGCCGTCGAGCACATTCCCGTCGAAGAACTCGATCCCTTGATAGCCCGCGGCTGCGATCTCACGAGCCGCCTGCGCCATATCGCCGAACGTGCGGTAGGCCAGCCGCGTCACCGACGTGACCCCGACGGCATCGCCCCCGAGCGGTCCCCAGCAATTGGCGTGATAGGCGAGCTTCCAGGTCACAAAGACCTCCCTTCGTAACGCGGCCTGAGCCGTCTGTTATGTCGTTGTAAGAGATAGTTATGCTGATAATATGCGGAAGTCAACACGGGACTGCGTATTTGCGGCATATGTTGATTGTCACGGGGTGTGCACTCATGGTGGAATGTGAAGAGCAGCGTCGTGTGAAACGGAGTTGTGGTGGCAAAACCCGAAGCGCAGCGTGGGTCGAGAGTTGGTCCTTCGGGAACACCGCGAGAGGTGCCGCCCGTCGTTGCGACCGAACGGGTGCGCGCTATCGAATCGGAGCGTCAGAGCCTCGCGGCTATCCTCGCCCTGGTGCGCAAGGGCGGCGCAACCACCCGGCTCGACATCGAGCGCGACGCCCGCCTCGGGCGCGCCGTCGTTGCTGATCGCCTGACGACGCTCGAAGGTTTCGGTCTGATCGACAATCGCGCTGTCGGGCGATCAGTCGGAGGGCGCGCGCCGCGACTGGTCCGCTTTCGCGCAGAAGCCGGCCGGCTTCTGGTGGCCAATATTGATCGCGATACACTCGGCGTAGGACTGGCCGACCTCGATGGACATCTGGTCCTGGAGCATTACGAGGATGTCGAGCTCGGCATGTCCGCGGAGGCGCTGTTCCAACGATTGGACGCGCTGTTCACCTGGTCGCTCGACCAGGATGGTGCGGCCGGAGTGTGGGGAATCAGTCTCGGCCTGCCAGGGCCGGTAACGTCGCAGGGCCAAGAGGGAATCGAATTGCCGGACGTCGGTGCCATTCCGGAGTGGCACGACGCCTGCCTGCTCGAACGGCTGGCCGACCGATTCGCGGCGCCGCTCTGGGCGCGAAGTGCCGTCCAGGTCGCGACAATGGGGGAGATCGGCGCGCTGGCGCACGAGCAGAACCGCGACATGCTGTTCGTCGATCTCGGCACGGAGATCAGCGCCGGTTTCCTCTCGGCTGGTCGGCTCCACCGCGGTGCACAGGGCATCGCCGGCAGCATCGGGCATGTCTACGTTGCGGAAACACACACGGCGATCTGTGGCTGCGGCAATGTCGGCTGCCTGCAGGCCGTCGCCGGATGCGAAGCCATCGCACGGGAAGCGCTGCACGCCGCGACCGAGGGCCGAAGCCGGGTGCTGGCCGAAACGCTACGCAAAACCGGCGTGGTCACAGTCGCGGATATCGGTACGGCGACCCGGTTCGGCGACTCTTTCTCGGCCGATCTTCTGGCGCGCAC
>CAXSEU010000144.1:0-1022 GCA_964236485.1 uncultured Lichenihabitans sp.
CGGGCGAGCTGGCACCGCCACGCCCACATCGACGCGTACCGGGTGTTCCGGGCCCGCGCGATTGCCGCCGTGCTCGCCGAGAGGGGCGCCTGCCTCGCCACGGCCGATCTTCCCTCCACCATGGACCGCGGGGACGCCGCCACCCTCATCGCGACATGGTTGGGCGATGTCTTCGGCCGCCTGTCGGCACCTGCCTGCCTTACCATCGGTGGCGGCGAGACGTTTCTCGCCCTTTGCCGGCGCCTCGCGGTCGATCATCTCGACCTGCTGGGCGAACACGCGCCCGGCCTGCCGATCTCGCGGCTTGTCGGCGGCCCCTGGAGCGGTACGACGGTGCTGTCGAAATCCGGCGCCTTCGGCGACGAGGCCCTGCTGAGCCGTCTGCTTGCCGGCGCGGCTTGATGCGAACGACCTTGGAGTTTCGCGGCGGTTCTTGAACGTTCATGGCTTGTAACGGGTGAGATTCGCGGCCTAGACTGACCGCACAGAAAACCGATCGGGGAAGAAAAAGCTTGCCCAGGCCGCGTATCGCGATCTCGACCGGCGACCCTGCCGGCATCGGTCCCGAAATCATTCTGAAGGCTGCACACGCGCTGCGGGCCCGCATCGAGGATGGCGCATTCTCGCTGACCGTGCTGGGTTCGGCCACCGCCCATCGTGCCGTCGCCGCGGACCTCGGGCTTGCCGACCCCTTCAGCCACATGACCTTCGCGGCGGCCGGAACATCGTCCGCCCCGCTGTCGTATGTCGACGTGGCAGCCGGGGACGAGGGGGTGTCCCTCGGAAGGTCCACTGCGGCCAGCGGGCAGATCGCCTATGACGCGATCGAGCGGGCGGTCCGTCTGGCGCTCGACGGCGTCGCGGACGCCATCTGCACCGGGCCGATCTCCAAGGAGGCGCTGAACCTCGCGGGACATCATTACAACGGCCACACCGAACTGCTGGCCGACCTGACCAGGGCGCGGGACTCGGTGATGCTGCTGGCGCACAGCACGCTGCCATCCGGCTCCAGCGTCAGCCGG
>CAXSEU010000144.1:1032-4088 GCA_964236485.1 uncultured Lichenihabitans sp.
CGCGCTCAAGGCGTTCGGCCTTGGACGACGAAGAATCGCGATCGCCGCACTCAACCCCCATGCGGGCGAGGGCGGTCTCTTCGGGCGGCAGGACATCGACATCGTCGAGCCCGCGATCGCCGAACTCAAGCGGGACGGCTTCGATCTCGAGGGCCCTGTGCCGGGCGACACCGTGTTCGTGAAGTTGAGGGCCGGCCAGTATGACGCCGTGGTCGCGATGTATCATGACCAGGGCCACATCCCGGTCAAGCTCCTCGGCTTCTCGGTCGATGCCACGACCGGCAAGTGGAATGCGCTGAGCGGCGTCAACGTGACGCTGGGCCTTCCCATCATCAGAACTTCGGTCGACCACGGAACAGCCTTCGACATCGCCGGCAAGGGCCTCGCGAGCGAAACGAGCCTGGTCGAGGCCATCGATCTTGCGATCGCGCTGGCCGCGGCCAACGTGCGGTCCGCGAAGACCCGACCGGGCCCACAGCGCGGGTGAACCCATCAAGGCGCGCCGGTCACCGCCGGTTTGGTGCGCCCGCTCGACCAACGGCGCGGGGAGAAGAACATGCCGCTCAGGACCTTGCGGCGCGCAACGCCGTCGCGCGCCTTGCCGCTCCTGTCGTTCGCCGCCCCCAAGCCATAGCCGGGACCGCGGCTCGGCGAAGGGCTGGGGCGCGGCGGTGGCGGCGGGAGGCACCCCGCTGGCGGCAGCATCGGCGACACCATCCTCGCCGCGCTCCTGACCACGATCCTATCGCACGGGATGAACGTCGTCGGCGTCGGTCCACATTTCGCATAGCATATCAAGAGCCTGGTGCCCGTCCTTTTGGACCGGGCGGGTGCTGCTCCGTTCGCGATCGAGGTTGCCTTGGACGGCTCCGCCATCCTAGCATCGCGTCGCCGCCCCAAAAGGCAGCCACAATCACAACCGACCGCAAATGCGGGGGAGCCGGCTCAATCGACCGGTTCAGAAACAACGGAGGGAATTGCATGACCACTTCAGTCTTGCGTGTTTTGAAGGTCGGCACGGCGGCGCTCGCGCTCACGCTGGCTGGCCGCGCCGCGATCGCCGCCGACTACCACTGGCCCGACAAGATCCCGCCGGAGGCGACCGATCTGATGAAGCCGCTGCCGTTGACCCCCAGGGGTCAGGTCGTGCCCGGCTTCCCCGAAGGTCCGGACGCCGTCGCTCCGGACACGCTGACCTTCACCCAGGAGCAGAAGGACAAGCTCAAGGCGGGGCACTTCACCGCCGCGATCGCGATCCACACCATGGACGCCGGCTGGCCGAAGCTGCAGATCGAGGGCATCACCAACACGCTCAAGGACCTCGGCGTCGAGGTCGTGGCGGTCACCAACGCCCACTTCAAGCCGGGCCAGCAGATCTCCGACCTCGAACAACTCACGGCGCGCAAGCCGAACGTGATCTTCTCGATCCCGATCGACCCGCAATCCGAATCCGAGGCCTATAAGAAGGTCGCGGCGGCGGGCATCAAGCTGGTGTTCATGGACAACGTGCCCGTCGGCATGGCGCCCGGCAAGGACTACGTCTCGGTCACCGCCTCCGACAACGAGAAGAACGCCTATTACGCCTCCAAGGAGCTGACGCAGGCGCTCGGCGGCCAGGGCGAGGTCGGTATCATCACGCTGGTCTACGATTATTACTACTCGGTGGCGGTGCGGAAGACCGGCGCGCTCGCGGCCTTCAAGGAATCGCCCGGCATCAAGCTCGACGAGATCGGCACGATCCAGTCGCCCGAGAAGGCGTATCAGGTCGCGACCGCGATGCTGACCGCGCATCCCGACCTCAAGGGCATGTTCGTGGCGTGGGACACGCCGGCCGAGCAGGTGGTGGCCGCCGCCAAAGCGCTCGGGCGCAAGATCACGATCGTCACCAACGACATCGCCGACGACAGCGCGCTCTACGTGGCGCGCGGCGAATTCCTCGCGGTCGGCGCCCAGCAGCCCTACGACCAGGGCGTGTCGGAGGCGAAGTCAGCGGCGCTCGCGCTGCTCGGCGAGAAGGTGCCGCCCTACCTCGAGGTGCCGACGCTGCGGGTGAAGAAGATCAACCTGCTCAGCGCACTGAAAGCCGTCACGCATGAGGAGCCGCCGGCCTCGGTGATCAAGGTCTGCAACAACGAGTGTTTCTGATCTCGATTCGTGTGGCGGGCCCCTGGGGCCCGTCACGCGCCAGACAGGTTGCGATGGAACAACAACGGATCAATTCGGTGGACGTCCTCGAACGGGATCTCGTCGCCGCCTCCCGGCCGGCGGACGAGGTCGGCCGCCCGCCGCTCGTTGCCATGAAGGGCATCCTCAAATCCTTCGGCGAGAACCAGGTGCTGCGCGACGTCGATTTCGACGTCCGCGCCGGCGAGGTGCATGCCCTGCTGGGTGAGAACGGCGCCGGCAAGTCGACGCTGATGAAGATATTGATGGGCGTCTACCGGGCCGATGCCGGCACCATCACGCTGGACGGCGTCGACATCGCCGGCACCTCCGTGCAGGACCATCTGGCCCACGGCATCGCCATGATCTTTCAGGAACTCAGCCTGATGTCGAACCTGACCGTGGCTGAGAACATCATGGTGGGCCGCGAGCCCCGCGAGTTCGGCTTCCGCATCGCCAAGACAAGGCTGCGTCGCGAGGCCCAGTCGATCATCGACCAATACGGGTTTCCCCTTCGTGCCGGCCAGCGGGTGCGCGAACTCGGCTTCGCCCAGCGCCAGATGGTCGAGGTGCTCAAGGCGGTCTCGCGCGGCGCACGAGTGTTGATCATGGACGAGCCCACCTCCTCGCTCAGCCTCCGCGAGGAGGAAAAGCTGTTCTCGATCATGGACGAGCTCAAGGCGCGCGGCATGGGGCTGATCTACATCAGCCACCGCATGGCCGAGATCTTCCGGCTCGCGAACCGGCTGAGCATCGTCAAGGATGGCAAGCTGATCGGCCCGCTCGACCCCGCCTCGACCTCGATTCAGGCCGTGTCGCAGATGATGTCGAAGACCAAGCCGGCCGCGACCGACGCGCCGCTGACGGAGGCGGTCGCCGCCCCGCACGAACAG
>CAXSEU010000144.1:4098-8228 GCA_964236485.1 uncultured Lichenihabitans sp.
TGCGGGGGCTCTCCACCGCGCGCAAACTGCAGGGTGTCAGCTTCTCGGTGGGCCGGGGTGAGAGCGTGGGCATCGCCGGGCTCGTCGGGTCCGGCCGCTCGACACTCGCCAAGGCGCTGTTCGGCCTGCTGCCCGACGCGAAGGGCGAACTCGCGGTGGCGGGCAAGCCGCTGAGGCTCGGCGACCCCGCGCGCAGCGTCGAGGCGGGTCTCGCCTTCGTGCCCGAGGACCGGCGGCTCGAAGGCCTCGTGCTCGAGCACTCCCTCACGGCCAACATCGCCTTGCCCAATCTCGACAATCTGCTGAGCGGAGGCATTCTGCCGCTCGTCTCGCGAAGCCGGATCGGCAAGCTCTACGCGAAATTCCATGAACGGCTCGGGATCGTAGCGCGCCGGCCGGGGCAGCGCGCCGGGGAACTCAGCGGCGGCAACCAGCAAAAGATCGTCTTTGCCAAATGGCTCGCCTCCGAGCCGAGCGTGCTGATCCTGGACGAGCCGACGAACGGGGTCGACGTGAACGCCAAGGCCGACATGCGTGCCGTGATCCGGGCGGCCGCGCGGGCCGGCGTCGGCGTGCTGCTGATCTCCTCCGAACTCGACGAACTCACCGCCGCGGCCGACCGCATCCTCGCCATCGTGGACGGACGGATCACCCGCGAACTCAGGGGCGTCAACGACGAGGCCGCGTTGCGCGCCAGCCTCCAGGCCGATCTCGCCGGAGCCAAGAAGGACCGAGCCGCGTGACCATCCAGGCAAGCGCCGCCGTCGAACGCGAGAGTGTCGGAAAGAGCCTCTGGCGACTCCTGATGCTGCGGCCGACCTATCTGATCTTCGTGCTGGTCACGGCGTACTTCGTGGTCTTCGCGCCGAACTTTGCGACCTTCAGCACGGCCGGGGCGGTCCTGCGGATCACCGCCCTCGTCTCGATCATGGCGGTCGGCATGACCTTCGTCATCGTCTGCGCCGAGATCGACCTTTCGGTCGGCTCGGTCGCGAGCTGGTCCACCATGGTCACCGGCCTGCTCTACCAGGCCGGCACGCCGACCCTGGTGACGCCTTTCCTGGTGCTGCTCATGGGTGCCGTGATCGGCCTCGTGAACGGCCTTCTGGTCACCAAGGCGAAAATCCCGTCCTTCCTGGTGACGCTCGGCATGCTGAGCGTGTTCGACGGCCTGTCGCTGACCATCACCAATACGGAACCGGTGCCGATCATCGACGACACCTTCAGCAACCTGTTCTGGAACGGCACCTACCTCGACGTGCCGGCGCCCATCTGGTGGACGCTCGTGGTCGTCCTGATCGGCTTCTACCTGCTGCAGATGACCGTGTTCGGCCGCCGCGTCTATGCGGTCGGCGGCAATCTCACGGCGGCCCGCTTCTCCGGCATCAAGTCGGATCGGATCAAGATCCTCGCCTTCGTTTTCTCCAGCATGACGGCGGTGCTGGCCGGCATGCTGCTGGCGGCGCGCTCCACGTCCGGCAACCCGAGCCTCGGCACGGGGCTCGAACTCGACGTCATCGCGGCCGTGATCATCGGCGGTACCAGCCTGTTCGGCGGCGAGGGCGACATACCCGGCTCCGTGATCGGCGCCATCTTCATAGGCATCCTGGGCTTCGGCCTGCTGGTGATGGGGCTGACCACCAGCGTGCAGGAGATCATCAAGGGCGCCATCATCATCCTGGCGGTCGCGCTGAACCGGAGGTGACCCCTGCCGCAATGGAACTTGGCCTACCACGCCCCTTGCCGGGGTCCGCTGTGCGGCGACGCCGCGGCGTCACCTCCATCACCCGGCTCGCCTACCGCATCCGGGCCGAGGCGGAACGGCTGCTCTCGGTCAAGGATCGCTTGATGGGCGGGACGGAAGGTCTGCCAAGCCGGAGTGATCTACCTTGCCGCCATCACCCCGAGGCGGTGAAAGCGTCATCCAAGATGGTGACGGCGCGGTCGAAATCCGCCTCTTCAATCGTCAGGGGCGGGCAGAGCGTCACCACGGTGCCTCCTCCGACCTTGAGGCTGAGCCCGCGTTCGAGGCAGGCATAGAGGAGCCGGTCGGCTGAAGCTTCCGCTTCGGCCCGCGTGGCGCCGCCGATCTCGACACCGAAGAAGGCGCCGACGCCGCGCACGTCCCGCACGGCAGCGTGGCGCTCGCGCAGATCCTCCAACGCCAGGCCACCACGCTCGCCGAGCCTGGCGGCCCGGGCGACCAGCCCCTCGTCGCGAATGACGTCCAGCACCGCCAGCGCAGCGGCAGCGCCGACGGGGCTCTTCTCGTGGGTATGGTGACCAAGGGCCGCGTGTGGGGCGCAATCGAGCGCAGCGTCGGCCACGATCGCGGCCATGGGCATGATGCCGCCGCCGAGACCCTTGCCGAGCACCAGGATGTCCGGCACGGCGCCGGCCTGCTCGCAGGCGAACATCGTTCCGGTGCGGGCGAGGCCGCTCGGGATCTCGTCGAAGATCAGGAGCGCGCCATGGCGCGTGCAGCTGTCGCGCACGCGGGCCCAGAACCCCGTAGGCGCGGGCTCGACGGTGGTCCAGCGGACGGGTTCCGCCAGCAAGGCCGACACGTCGCCCTGCACCTCCAGCACGTAATCGATGTAGTCGGCGAAGCGCTCGAAGGGATGGTCCGGGCCGAAGAACCGGGCGGCCAAGTGAAGGGGCGGCAGGTGCTCGGCACCTGGCATCATCGGGCCGAGGCCGCGCCGGAACATCGCCTCGCCGCCGACCGCGATCGTGTCGAGGTTGGCGCCGTGAAACGCGTCCCACATGGACAGGGTCTTGTGGCGCCCGGTGGCGTAGCGCGCGAGCTTCAGGGCCATGCCGACCGCGGCGGCGCCGCTCGGGGCGAACAGCACCTTGGCGAGGTTTCCGGGTGCGATCTCGGCGAGACGCGCCGCGAGGTCGATCGCCGCGCGGTTGGTGTAGCGGCGCGGGCTGAACGGCAGCCGATCGATCTGCGCCTTGATGGCCGCGACCACCCGCGGATGGCCTTGGCCGAGCTGGTGGACGCCGTTGCCATGAAAATCCAGGATACGCCGGCCCTCGACGTCGATGAGCCAGGGGCCTTCCGCCCGCTCGATCACGTCGAGGCAGGGGGTCGACAAGGATTGGCGAAGGAAGTGGCGCTCGTCGGCATCCAGCAACGAGCGGGTCTCGTCGCCGAGGCCGGCTCGCCAGGCGGCGCGCAGGGGCGAGCGGTTGCTGTCGCCCTCGCTGGCGTCTGGATCAGGGGGACGTGGACCCCTCGGCGTCGACGTCATGGCCGCTCGCCGTTCGCCAGCCGACCTTCGATGGAGACGACGACAGGCAGGAGATCGGCGACGCTGTCGATGACGTAATGAGCGCCTGCCTCGGTCAGTTTGGCGCCGGCCGCGGCACGGCGCCGACCGAACTCCTCCGTCGCCAGGGCGTCGGTGTCCGGCTTCGACAGGCCGAAGACGTTGCCCGAGACCGCGACACCGACCGTCCAGGTGCCGCCATTGAGCCCCTCGGCGATGCCGACCTCCGTGTCGTCGACCTTGATGACATGCCACGCCGGCCAGACCCCGAGGTCGAGCATCGCCCTGTAGATCATGAGAGGGGTCGGCCGGCCTTCGGCCGTGTCGCCGGTGCAGACGAGGCTGTCCGGCGCAAAGCCCTGCCGGGCGGCCTGCGGCACGATCTCGGCCATGATCTCGCGGGTATAGCCTGTGGTCGAGCCGATCTTGAGCCCGTCGGCCTTGAGGGCCGCGACCACCTCGGCGACGCCCGGGATGACCTGCGAGAAGGACGCCGCTACGGCAATGTTCTTGGGCACGAATACGTCGTAGAGGGCATCGATGTCCCCTTCGCCCGGCGGGTGCCCATGCCGCTCGGTCCAGGCGCGGGCGACCCGCGGCAGCGCCATCAGGGCCGCGATGTGCGGCCGCTTGGCCATGCCCATGGGGCCCCGCGCCTCATCGACCGAGAGGGCGACGCCGAACTCCGCGAAGGCTTCGACGAAGGCTCCCATCGGGGCGAGCGAGCCGTGGTCGACCACGGTCCCGGCCCAATCGAAAATGACGGCTTCGAGGTGTCTCATCTTTCGAAAGGTCCTTCGCTTAGGCAAAAAGGTCGGCCACCACCTCTTCGCCGATGGCGAAGGACGTGCT
>CAXSEU010000145.1:0-1769 GCA_964236485.1 uncultured Lichenihabitans sp.
CCGCCGTCCGGGTCGCATCGGCATGATGGTAGCCGAATTCGACATGCCGGTGAACGAAGTCCACGATGGCCTGAACGCGCGCCCATCCCGGCGGCGTTCCGGCGAAAAGGCGCCATGCCTCATCGGATAGCGTATCGGTTTCGCAGTAGCGGCTCCCTAGCAGGAACGCCAGGGTCTCGGATGGAAGGTCCTCGACGGGGTGCTGCACGGCCGCTTCGTCGATCGGATCGATGTGGCCGTTGTCCTTTAGGACGCTGTCGGTGCTGATCCTGAACGACCCGGCCGGCGCCAGGACGCGGCAGCACCAGTTGCCGAACCCGTCGCGGAAACCCTCGATCGGCACGGCGGGCTCGGTGACGAGATAATCCGGCCGCTCGAGATCCGCCGCCCGTGAGTAGTGCACGTTCAGCATCAGGATCATCGGGGTGGGATTCGGCAGGTCGAAGATCATTTCGCAACCGAGATGGATCCGCATCGTGCGCCCTTTCGGCGGCGGCCGTGAGAGTGAGCCTGGCGCATGCCTTGCCGCAGACATGCGCCAGCTTGGAAAACCGAGTCTGTTTACATACGCCGAAGCTCTGCTTGGACGCAGGTCTGACAGGCTCCACGGTCGCGACGCGCGATCGATGCGCGCGCGCAGGGCCTCGTGCCGACCGCCGTCAACCGGGTTGTAGGCCGCTGGCCGACCATAAACGACGGGCGGCGCAGTCGCGAACGCTTTTTCCTGCCGCTATGCCGGCCAGCCTCGTACAGGGAGGAGCGCGGCGCCATGAAATCGCCACCGGCGGCGGACCATTCTCGGCCCCGGGCCGGCCTCCGGCGGGGTCCCGCGCCGACAGAGGCTTTAATCGATGTTGCATGCCACGCTCCCTTGCCAGCGACGCCGTGCGGGTGCCTTGGCCTGCCTCTTCCTCTTCACCGGGGCCTCGGGCGGAGCGCGCGCAGGCGACCTCTTCTCCGAACTGCCGGGAAGCTGGTCCGGCTCGGGAACGGTCGTCAAGAGCGACGACACCACCGAAAGCCTGCGCTGCAAAGTGAAGTATTCGCTCGCGCCGAGCGGCACCATCGTCCATCAGGAACTGCGCTGCGCCGCCGACAGCTACCGGATCGATTTCGTCACGGATCTCATCAACGAGAAAGGAGATCTCGGCGGCAGCTGGAAGGAGGTCGATCGGCAGGCCAGCGGCTCCGTGTCGGGTCGCATCCAGGGCAATGTGATCTCCACGCAAATCAAAGGAACGGCTTTCGAGGCCAAGGTCGTGATCACCACGAAGGGAACCAAGCAGACCATCGTGCTGACATCCGACAGCGGAAACTATGCCAAGCTGGTCAAGATTGCCCTCGAGGCCGACTGACCGAGGGATCCCGGCACCGATCACAGCGGCTTCGGGTCGCCGTTTTCGGGCGAAATCCGTAGCAGCGTCAGAAGGTTGCGGACCTTCCGCAGGACCTCGAACCGAAAGCCGTGGAAGACGAAGGTCTGACCCGTGTCGGGGATGGATCGGGCCTCGTGGATCACGAGACCCGCGATGGTGTTTGCCTCCTCATCGGGCAGTTCCCAGTTCAGCACGCGATTGAGATCGCGAATCGGCACGGAGCCGTCCACCGTCACGCTGCCGTCGGGGTGGACGCGAACGCCCTGAACCGCGAGATCGTGCTCGTCCTTGATGTCGCCGACGATCTCCTCCAGGATGTCTTCGAGCGTCACGAGGCCCATGACCTCGCCGTACTCGTCGACCACCAGCGCGAAGTGGGTCTTGCGGCGGAGA
>CAXSEU010000145.1:1779-2275 GCA_964236485.1 uncultured Lichenihabitans sp.
AACTCCTGCAACTGGTCCTGCAGGCTGGTGGTGGCGGGCACGAACCAGGGCTCGTAGGCGATCGAAGCGGCGTCGAGTCTCGCTGCGTCCCCTCCCACGGCGCTGAGGGCGCGCAGGAGCTCCTTGGCGTGCAGGATGCCGATGATGTTGTCGGGCCGTCCGCGCCAGAGCGGCAGTCTCGTATGCGGCGATTCGAGCGCCTCCCGCACGATTTCGGCAGAGGGCTGGTCGATGTTGATGGCGCGGATCTTGGTCCGGTGCACCATCACGTCCTCGACCACGAGGTCGTGCAGGTCGAGGAGGCCGCCCACCATGTCGCGGTCCGAGCGCTCCACCTCGCCTTCCGCATGCAGCAGATCGACGGCGCTTTTCAGTTCCTCGAAGCCCGACAGCATGGAGCGGCGGGCGCCGAGCGTCACGCCGAAGACCCGGAGGATGGCCTGGACCACGAGTTCGACCGCCTTCAGTACGGGCCCGAAGACCGAAACCATGAGGG
>CAXSEU010000145.1:2285-4417 GCA_964236485.1 uncultured Lichenihabitans sp.
GGCGAGCTCGGCGGCCCGGTCGAGCAGGTTGCCGGGCGCCAGGAACAGCGAGGCCTTCTCGGGGTAGTTGATGGCGACGGTCTTCGGCAGCACCTCGGCAAAGACCAGCAGCAAAACGGTCATGAGCACGGTGGCGTAGATTACCCCGCGCTCGCCCACGAGCCCGAGCAGCACGCTGGTGATCAGCGCCGAGGCTCCCACGTTGGCGACGTTGTTGCCGAGCAGCATCGCGCCGATGAAGCGCTCGCGCATGTCGAGTAAGCGGCCCACCAGGGCGGCACGCTGGCTGCCCGCCTTTTCCATGCCGTGCATCCGCGCCTTGGAAACCGCCGTCATGGCGGTTTCCGCCGCGGCGAAGAAGGCTGAGATGGTGATGAAGAGGATCACCACGGCAAGGTCGATCCACAGCTCCGCGCCGGTTGCCGCCGTGGCGGCTTCAGCACCGTGCATCGTTCAATCCCCCGCCAGTTCCGCCGCAAGAAAAGCCTGGACCGCCGCCGTGTCGACGTCGCGGGCCAGGAAACTCCTGCCAATGCCCCGCGCCAGGATGAGGTTGAGGCTGCCGCGCACGACCTTCTTGTCCTGGAACATGGCGTCCAGCACCGCGCCGCTCGTCTCCGTCCAGCCCGCGATCGCCCGGATGCGGGTCGGCAGCCCCGCCTCGCGGAGATGCGCCTCGACCCGCGCCGCATCGGCTGGCGGGCACAGCCGCTGGGCGACGGAAAACCGAAACGCGAGACTCATGCCGATGGCGACACCCTCGCCATGCACCAGGCGGGCGCCGTCGTAGCCCGTGAGCCGCTCCAGCGCGTGGCCGAACGTATGCCCGAGGTTGAGCAGCGCGCGGTCCCCCGTCTCGTGCTCGTCCCGCGCAACGACGGCGGCCTTGGCCCGGCAACTCGCGGCGATCGCCGCGACGCGGGCGGGACCGCCATCGAACACCTCGGACCGTTTCCGTTCCAGCCAGGCGAAAAAGGGCTCGTCGTCGATCAGGCCATATTTGGCGAGTTCCGCGTAGCCGGCCCGGAACTCGCGTGCAGGCAGCGTGTCGAGGCAATCTGTGTCGGCGAGGACGAGGCTCGGCTGGTGGAACGCGCCGACGAGGTTCTTGCCATGAACCGAGTTGATCCCGGTCTTGCCGCCGACGGAGGAGTCGACCTGGGCCAGCAGGCTGGTCGGCACCTGCACGAGGCGCATGCCGCGCCGCGCCGTGGCGGCCACGAAGCCGGCGAGGTCGCCGACGACGCCACCGCCGAGCGCCAGCACCGTGTCGCCGCGTTCGAAGCGCCCGCCAAGGACCGCCTCGGCTACGGCGGCATAGGTGTCGAACGATTTCGACCCTTCGCCCGGTTCGATCACCGTGACGGCGTGCCGGACGCGGGCGGCCTCGAGGCTTTGCTGGAGGCGCGGCAGATGCGCGGCGGCAAGGTGGCGGTCGGTGACGACCGCGCAGGACGCTCTCGGCGCCAGCACCGCAAGGCGTGTTCCCGCTTGCCCGATCAGACCCGGACCGATCTCGATCGGGTAGGATCGCGCGCCAAGGTGGACCTCGACGGTCGAGCGACGATCAGGCGAGAGGGTCACGATGGGCTCTACCGGTGTTCCTGATGAGACATGCGGCCCCGCGGCGCGGCGACATGGGTCTCGATGGCGACGATCATGTCATTGACCACGGCTTCATGCGGTCCGTCGCGTGACACCACCACCATATCGGCATCCGCATAGATCGGATAGCGTTCCGCCATCAGCCGCTGGAGCGTGCCCTCGGGGTCCGGGGTCTTGAGCAGCGGACGGTTGGACCGCTTGCGCACGCGCCGCATCAGCACGTCGAATTCGGCCTTGATCCACAGCGACACGGCATGGGCCTTGATGGTGGCGCGGGTCTCCGGATGGATGAAGGCCCCGCCTCCGGTGGCGACGACGCGGGGGCCCTCCCGGATGAGGCGCTCGACGATGCGGTTCTCGCGCTCGCGGAAATAGGGTTCCCCATAGTGGCTGAAGATGTCGGGGATCGTCATGCCGGCGGCGGCCTCGATCTCGCCGTCGCTGTCGACGAAATCGACCCCCAGTTGCGCCGCGAGGCGGCGGCCCGTCACGGTCTTGCCGGCGCCCATCATGCCGACCAGCACGAT
>CAXSEU010000145.1:4427-5774 GCA_964236485.1 uncultured Lichenihabitans sp.
GCCGAACGCCGTGTCCTCCGGCACTCCCCCGCCGGTTGTCGTACCCGTATTCACCCTCATCCATCACCACTAGCATGATGAAGCCGCGTTGCTAATCCGCGTTGCGATGCCGCCACTCCGTCGAGGCGGTCCAAGGCGGCTTTCAGCGTCGCATCATGCTTGGCGAAACAGAAGCGCACCACCGTGCGCACCGGATCCTCGGCGTAGAAGGCGGAAACCGGAACGGCTGCCACGCCATGGCGCGTCACCAGCATCTCGCAGAAGCCGACGTCGTCCGCGACGCCGAGGGGCGCGAGATCGACATTGAGGAAATAGGTCCCCTCGGTGGGCAGGACGCGAAAGCCCCGTGCGAGAAGCCCGTCGGCGAAGAGGTCGCGCGAGCGCTGGAGATCGCTCCGCGTCCCATCGAAATAGGCCGGCGCCTTGCCGAGGCCGTAGGCGACGGCGGCCTGCAGGTTCGGCGGGGTCGTGAAGGTGAGGAACTGGTGGGCCTTCGACAACGCCCGCAGGATGTCCGGGGGCGCCACGACGAAGCCCACCTTCCAGCCCGTCAGCGAGAATATCTTTCCCGCCGAGCCGATCTTCACCGTTCGCTCCGCCATGCCGGGCAGCGTCATCAAGGACCGATGGCACCGGCCGTCGAAGACCACATGCTCCCACACCTCGTCGCAAAGCGCGATGACGTCGTGCCCCACGCAGGCCCGGGCCAGCGACGCCAGCGCCTCGGCGCCGAACATCGTGCCGGCCGGGTTCAGCGGATTGTTGAACAGCACGACCTTGGTTTTCGGGCCGAAGGCCGCCGCGAGGTCCGCTTCCGTGTAGCGCCAGAACGGCGGCCGCAAGGTCACGAAACGCGGGATGCCGCCGGCACGCCGCACCAGCGGCAGATAGGCGTCGTACATGGGCTGGAACAGCACCACCTCGTCGCCGGGCTCGATCAGCGCCAGCAAGGCTCCGGCCAGCGCCTCGGTGGCGCCCGACGTCACCATGACGTCCTCGGCGTTCAGCGCGAGCCCGCCGAAGCGGCCGTAGTGGTCCGCCACCGCCTGCCTGAGCTCGGGCAGCCCCATCATGGGCGGGTACTGGTTCGAACCGTCGACCACGGCTTCGGCGGCCTTCTGGCGGACATCCAGCGGGCCTGGATCGTCCGGAAAGCCTTGCCCCAGGTTGATGGCCCCGTGCTGCCGTGCGAGGCTCGACATGCGTTCGAAAACGGTCGTCGGGAGGTCCGCGAAGACTGGGTTCATGACGGGTCCGAGGCCGCGCGCGCCTCCGCCACCGAGACAACCAACGGCCCCGGCGCCCGGGCCGCGTAGCGCTGGGCCAGAGTGGCGCAGACGAAGAGCT
>CAXSEU010000145.1:5784-6851 GCA_964236485.1 uncultured Lichenihabitans sp.
GCCGACGGCCTGGCCGGGAAACAGGATGTTGGCCATCGGGATGCCGCTCGCCATGCTCTTCTTCGACCCGCAGAACACGATGGCGATCTCGTCCTCCTTGGAAAATCCGAACCAGCGGCTGAACAGGGTCGTGGCGACCAGCACCACAGCAAGGATCACCGCGTCGAGCAGCAGCACGAGCCCCAGGCTCGATGGGTCCATATGCGACCATACGCCCTGGACGACGCTCTCGCTGAAGGCGGCGTAGACGACGAGGAGGATCGAGCCACGGTCGACATAGCCGGTCACCACCTTGTGCCGCGTGATCAACGATCCGATCAATGGTCGCATCAGCTGACCGACCCCGAAAGGCAGCAGCAGTTGAATGGCGATGTCCTCCAGCGCCTTGAGGCTGAACCCGGCGCCCCGGGCCGACAGCAGCAAGGCGACCAGGGCCGGCGTCAGCACCATGCCGAAGAGGTTCGATACCGAGGCGCTGCAGAGCGCTGCCGGCACGTTGCCACGGGCGATCGACGTGAAGGCGATCGAGGATTGCACCGTGGACGGCAGCACGCAGACGAACATCAGGCCGAGCGCCAGGACGGGTGGCAGCCAGGGATGCAGCGCAGCCGTCAACCCCAGCCCGATCATGGGGAAGAGCACGAAGGTCGAGACCAGCACGAGCGACTGCAGGCGCCAATGCGAGAGCCCCTCGATCACCGCCTTCGGCGACAGCCGCGCCCCGTAGAGGAAGAACAGCAGCGCGACGGCCCCGAAGACCGCCCAACCGGCGAGCGTCGCGCCGGTGCCTCGCGCCGGAAGGAGCGCAGCCAGCGTGACGGTCCCGGCCAGGGCCACGAGATAGGGATCGACCCTGAGGCGGGACATGATGGATGGGAACATGGTTGGCGAAGCGGACCGTGGCGGGGGCCGATGAGGGGCGGGACAGTGACGGATAGCAGAGTTTGGGCCGTGTGCGAGCCCAGCCGCCGGTGCGGCGGCCCCGCCGAGGAGCCGATGGGGATCGCTCCACGCTCGATCGGCGGGCCGTGAGCATTCGTGCAGGTCGGAACTTACCCGACAAGGAA
>CAXSEU010000145.1:6861-8211 GCA_964236485.1 uncultured Lichenihabitans sp.
CGTCATCGGCGGCGCCCGGTCGGGCAAGAGCCGGTACGCCGAAGGTCTCGCGGCCGGAAGCGGGCTGCAGAAGGTCTACCTCGCCACGGCGACCGCCTGGGACGACGAGATGCGGGCCCGGATCGCCGTCCACCGGCAGGACCGGGCCGACGCCGGATGGCAGACGATCGAGGAGCCTCTGGACCTTGTCGGCACCCTCGCCCGGGAAACGTCGGCCGGCCGGATCCTGCTCGTCGATTGCCTCACGCTCTGGCTCACCAACCTCCTGCTGGGAGCGCACGACCTCGAGGCGGCGTGCCAAAACCTCGTCGACGCCCTGCCTCGGCTCGGCGCGCCGGCGATCTTCGTCTCCAATGAGGTGGGCTGGGGGATCGTGCCGGAGAATGCCTTGGCGCGCCGTTTCCGGGACGTGCAAGGCCGGCTCAACCAGATGATGGCCGGGACCTGTGGCCACGTGGTGCTGGTGGCAGCCGGACTGCCGCTCGTGATGAAGACGCCGTCGTAGGCTCACAGGTAGAACCGGTTCAGCAGCAGCGGCGGCAGCATCAGCCAGCCGCTCACCGCCGCGAGGCAGAAGATCGCCGTCCACCCGAGCACCGAACAGAGGTTGCCGAAGGCCGAGTAGGCGTTGCGGCCCCGCGACGCGACGAGTCCCGGGATGGCCAGCGCCAGCAGCATGGCGACGGGCAGGAGACGGCGGCCCTGGATGGCTGCCACGTTCTCCGCCCCGCCCATGGCGTTCAAGGGCGGAAGCGACAGGAAGATCAGCGCGGCGGCAAGGGCAACGATCACCAGCATCGCGATGCCGCCCGCGACCGACAGCGACAGCGCTTCTTCGAACAGGACCATGCCGGCGGCGACCGCGAGGGCGACCAGCCAGGCCGCGAAGAACAGCATCGGAACCGGCGTGTCGCTCCACCCCAGGAGGCCGACGAACGACCGGAGCGGGGCTGTCCCCGACTGAAGGAGGGCGGTCTGCAGCATGCTCCAGAGGGCCGGAAGCCGCTGCCAAAGGTCCTCGGCCTCGGCCTTCAGCCATGCCGCGTCGGGCGTCAGGGCCGGGAGCCCCGTGGGCAATCCGTCGCGAAACAACCAACCCGCCGCGATCGCCGCCGCGAGGCAGAGCGGCGCGATCGCGATGAGAAAGCCCACCGGCGTCGATCGGGGCCGTGCGGGCCGCATCGCGTCGGTCAGCAGAAGAACGAGCAGCGGACCGTAGGCTGGCCGAGTCGCGACGGCGGCGCCGAGCAGCACGGCCATCAGCAGGCGCAGGCCAAATCCGAGCGGCCGGCTCCCGCCCGCGGCGCGCGAGCAAAGGCCCACCACCAGCGCGACGGCCGCGATCAGCAG
>CAXSEU010000146.1:0-7665 GCA_964236485.1 uncultured Lichenihabitans sp.
GGTGGCGCCGGTCGAGAACTACCCCGACCTGCTGCTGGCGACGCTGCGATCCGTCACGCCGGCGAACGCCGACAGCGCGGACCCCGTGGTGGTGCTGCTCACCCCGGGCCAGTACAATTCGGCCTACTACGAACATTCCTTTCTCGCAGACAAGCTCGGCATCGAGCTCGTCGAGGGGCGGGATCTCTTCGTCGAGGACGAGACCGTCTACATGCGAACCACCGAGGGGCCGAAGCGCGTCGATGTGATCTACCGGCGCGTCGACGACGATTTCCTCGATCCCTTGGCGTTCCGGCCCGACAGCACGCTCGGGGTGCCCGGACTGATGAGCGCCTACAAGGCCGGCACCGTCACCCTCGCCAACGCGGTCGGCACCGGGGTCGCGGACGACAAGGCGATGTATAGCTACATGCCCGAGCTCGTCCGCTTCTTCCTGGGCGAGGAGCCGATCCTCAAGACGGTCGAAACGCACCGCTGCCGTGAACCCGACGCGCTGAAATACGTGCTCGACCATCTGACCGAACTCGTGGTCAAGGAAGTCAACGGCTCGGGCGGCTACGGCATGCTGGTCGGCCCGCATGCGACGCGCGAAGAGATCGACGGCTTCGCGGCCAGGCTGAGACACGATCCGTCGAATTTCATCGCGCAACCCACCCTGCCGCTCTCGACCTGCCCGACCTTCACCGATGCGGGAATCGGGGCGCGTCACGTCGACCTTCGACCCTTCGTGTTGAGCGGCGCCCGAGGCGTCCGGGTCGTGCCGGGAGGGTTGACGCGCGTCGCCATGGACGAAGGGTCGCTGGTGGTCAATTCCAGCCAAGGCGGCGGCACCAAGGACACCTGGGTCGTGGAGGAGGGAGGGTCGAGGCCATGACCATGGAACAAGGCCAGACCTTCGACGAGGAGGTCGACGTCCCGGCTCCGTCCTATGAGCGGCCGGCGCGTAAATTCACCATGCTGTCACGCACCGCCGACCACCTCTTCTGGCTGGCGCGATACATGGAGCGGGCGGAATTCCTCGCCAGGACCGTGGAGGCCGCGCAGCGCCTCGCGGCACTGCCCACCGCCTATAACGAACATGGCACGGAGTGGGAAAGCGCGCTGGAAAGCTCGGGCGTCAGCGAGGCCTACCACGCCAAATACGAAGCGATGACGCCGGACACCGTCGTCGATTTCCTCACCTTCGCGGCCGACAACCCATCCTCGATCCGCAACTGCATCGAGGCGGCCCGCACCAACGGCCGGGCCGTGCGCACCGCGCTCACGGCGGAGATGTGGGATGCGATCAACGGCTCTTGGCTCGAGCTAAAGCGTTTCGAGGCCGCCCACGACGACGACGATGTCGACTGGCGCGAGCAGGTTCCGCGCTTCCTCGAATTCGTCAAGCAGACGTCGCTGCTGTTCGACGGCTCGATGACGCGGACCATGCTGCGCGACCCGAGCTTCTGGTACTCGCGGCTCGGGGTTTTCATCGAACGCGCCGACAACACGGCCCGCATCCTGGACGTGAAATATCACGTGCTGCTGCCGGAAACCGAGCAGATCGGGGGCTCGCTCGACTATTTCCAGTGGGCCGCGATCCTGAGGGCCGTCTCGGCGCTGACCGCCTACCATTGGATCTATCGCGAAAGCATCAAGCCCTGGCTCATCGCGGACCTCCTCATCCTGCGCTCCGAGATGCCGCGGTCCTTGCTGTCGTGCTACGAAAACATCGTCCGTTGCCTCGACTCACTCGGGAAGGCCTATGGACGCCAGGGCGCGTCCCAGCGGCTGGCCCGGACCACCAAGGCCCGGCTCGAAAATTCCTCGATCGGCGGCCTGTTCCAAAGTGGGCTGCACGAGTTCATCACGACCTTCATCGACGACAACAATCGCCTCGGCGTTGCGATCAGCGATCAGTACCTGATCTGAAAGCCGTCCATGCACCTCAAGATCCGCCACGAGATCCGCTGCTCTTTCGAGACATCGGCCCGCAACCTGGTCTCGATCCTTCGCCTCTCCCCCCGCAGCCACGAAGGCCAGCATGTCAGCGATTGGTGGATCGACTCCGACATCGACTGCAGCCTCAAGGCCGGCAACGACGAGTTCGGCAACCTCACGCAGACCTTCAGCGCTCGAGGCCCGCTCAAGGCCATCACCATCACGGCCTCCGGATCCGTGGACACCTTCGACACGGCCGGCGTGACGCGCGGCACTGCCGAGCGCATGCCGCCCGACATCTTCCTGCGCGAGACGCCGCTGACGACCGCCGACGCGACGCTGCGCGAGTTCGCCGACGATGTCGCGGCGTCGGAATCCGAAATCCTGGGCAAGCTGCACGCCCTCATGGACAAGGTCAACGGCTGGGCGTCCCACGAACCATCGTCCTCTGATCCCGCCGCGGCAGGTTCGGCCGGCGAATCAACCAGCGGGCCGAAAAACCAGGCTCATAGGTTCATCGCCGCGGCGCGGCACCTCGGCGTACCGTGCCGCTACGTCGGCGGCTACCTCGTCGAGGACGGCGGACCGGCCTGCCACGGCTGGGCGGAAGCCTACGTGCCCGGGCTCGGCTGGACCGGCTTCGATCCCGCCTCGAACCTCTGTCCGCAGGGCGCGCATGTGCGGGTCGCGACGGGGTTCGACGCGCTCGGGGCGGCTTTCATTCGGGGAACCGACCCCCGGCGAACGGTGCATCTCGTGACGATCAAGAGCGGGAGCTAAAAACCCGCTCCGAAGCCGTCACGGGCTTGTGGCACGCGGCTCGCCAACGCCGGTAGCAGACCGAACCGGCATCTCGTGTGCTGCCGACAGCCGCACACCTTATCTGTTGCGCTTCTCTTCCCGGCCGGCATAATCTCAACGTCGCTCGGGATGACAGCGTCCACCGCGGGCGCATGAGGGCCATGGTGGCAGCATTGCCGCTGCAAGGGACAGAGGGTTTCGGTGCGGCCATGGCTCGCGCCACCCTGTCGCGCGCCGGTGCGAGCCTTCTTAGCCGCCCCTGAGGGCCGGCCGGGCTGTGCCTGGGCGCTCAGGGGATCGCGCTGTCAGACCCTCCGGCCTCGCTGCCCACGCGGGCCTCGCCATCACCCAGGACGACCTCATGACCATCGTTACGCCCGTGAAGACCTCGCCCAAGGACCGGGTGTTGATCTTCGACACCACCTTGCGCGACGGCGAACAATGCCCCGGCGCCACCATGACGTTCGAGGACAAGCTTGACGTCGCCGAACTGCTCGACCAGATGGGCGTCGACATCATCGAGGCCGGCTTCCCGATCGCCTCGGAGGGTGACTTCGAGGCCGTCTCCGAGATCGCCCGCCGGGTCTCCCGCGCCACGGTGGCGGGGCTCGCCCGGGCCATCGAGGCCGACATCGCCCGCACGGGCGCGGCGGTTCGCCATGCGCGCCGTCCCCGCATCCATACGTTCGTCTCGACCTCGCCCATCCACCTGGCGCATCAGATGCGCAAGTCCGAAGAGGAGGTCTTGGACATCATCGCTCGCACGGTGGCCCAGGCGCGGGGCCTCGTCGAGGACGTCGAATGGTCGGCGATGGACGCCACCCGGACACCGCTCGACTACCTCTGCCGTTGCGTCGAGGCCGCCATCCGGGCGGGCGCCACCACCATTAACCTGCCCGACACGGTCGGCTACGCCACGCCGGCCGAATACGCGGCCATGTTCCGCGCCGTGCGCGAGCGGGTGCCGGGCAGCGACAAAGCCGTCTTCTCGGTCCATTGCCACGACGACCTCGGCCTTGCGGTGGCCAATACCATCGCGGGGATCGAGGCCGGCGCTCGCCAGGTGGAATGCACTGTCAACGGCATCGGCGAGCGGGCCGGCAACGCCGCGCTGGAAGAGGTCGTCATGGCGCTGCGGACACGCGCCGACGTTCTGCCCTACGGGACCGGCGTCGACGCCACCATGCTGACCCGCGCCTCGAAGCAGGTGTCGGCCGTGACCTCCTTCCCGGTGCAGTTCAACAAGGCGATCGTCGGCCGCAACGCCTTCGCGCATGAAAGCGGCATCCACCAGGACGGCATGCTGAAGAACGCCGAGACCTACGAGATCATGACGCCGGAGAGCGTCGGCGTGTCCAAGACCTCGCTCGTGATGGGCAAGCATTCGGGCCGTCACGCCTTCAAGGAGAAACTGCGCGAGCTCGGCTATGAACTCGGCGACAATGCCCTGCAGGACGCCTTCCGGCGCTTCAAGGACCTCGCCGATCGCAAGAAGCACGTCTACGACGAGGACCTCGTGGCGCTGGTCGACGACGAGATCGGCAATGCCCACGAGCGTATCGTGCTCGAGGCCTTGACCATCATCGCCGGCACCATGGGTCCTCAGTCCGCCACCCTGACGCTGGCGGTCGATGGCCAGCACAGGACCCACCAGGCGACCGGCAACGGTCCGGTCGATGCCACCTTCAAGGCCATCCGGGCGCTGCTGCCGCACCAGGCGGAACTCGACCTCTTCCAGATCCACGCCGTGACGGAAGGCACCGACGCGCAGGCCGAGGTGTCGGTGCGGCTCACCGAGGGCGGCCGCTCGTTCACGGCCAAGGGCGCCGATCCCGATACGCTGGTGGCCTGCGCCCGCGCCTACCTCGGCGCGCTGAACAAGCTCACGGCCTGGCAAAGCCGCGGCTCGGCCCAGAGCGCCATGCTGCTGGGGTGAGGGCGTCAATGCCCCTCATCCGCCCCTTCGGGGCACCTTCTCCCGCAAGGGGAGAAGGAATGTTGCCCTTCTCCCCTTGCGGGAGAAGGTGGCGCGCAGCGCCGGGTGAGGGGTGACGGCGGACGGGACGACTTCGGCAAAAGCCGAACATGCTTTAGGATGGGCGCAGACCTAGGTTCGAAAGTGCTCCGCCCTTCATGCTCGCCTATATCGCCCGCCGCCTGCTGCTGATGATCCCGACCATCTTCGGGATCATGCTGGTGTCCTTCGTGATCGTGCAATTCGCCCCCGGCGGTCCGGTCGAGCGGATCGTCGCGCAGTTGCAGGGCCTCGATGGCGGCAACGCCTCGCGGCTCGGCGGCGGGGGATCGGACATCGGCAGTGCCTCGGCCGGCCAGGCCGGCGCCGGGGGCGAATCCAGCCGCTATCGCGGCGCGCAAGGCCTCGACCCGAAGTTCATCAAGGACCTCGAGACGCAGTTCGGCTTCGACAAGCCGGCTTACGAACGCTTCTGGCTGATGATCCGCAACTACGCGGTCTTCGACTTCGGCCAGAGCTACTTTCGCGACGTGTCCGTGCTGAAGCTCATCGGCGAGAAGCTCCCGGTGTCGGTTTCGCTGGGCCTGTGGATGACGCTGATCTCCTACGCCATTTCCATTCCGCTCGGCATCGCCAAGGCGGTCCGCGACGGCTCGCGGTTCGACGTCTGGACGTCCGGGGTCGTCATCATCGGCTACGCGATCCCGAGCTTCCTTTTCGCCATCCTGCTGATCGTGCTCTTTTCCGGCGGCTCGTTCCTGCAGATCTTCCCCCTGCGCGGCCTGACCTCGGAGAACTGGACCGACCTGTCCTGGCCGGCGAGGATCGCCGACTACCTCTGGCACATCACCCTGCCGGTGATCGCCATGTCGATCGGCGCCTTTGCGACCGCGACCTTCCTGACCAAGAATTCGTTTCTCGACGAGATCCGCAAGAACTACGTCCAGACCGCGCGGATGAAGGGACTAAGCGATCGGCAGGTGCTCTACGGGCACGTCTTTCGCAATGCCATGATGATCGTGGTAGCGGGTTTTCCGGGCGCCTTCGTCTCGGCCTTCTTCACCGGCGCCCTGCTGATCGAAAGCATCTTCTCGCTGGATGGGCTCGGGCTGCTGTCCTATGAATCGATCCTCAACCGCGACTATCCGGTGGTCTTCGCGAATCTCTACATCTTCGCGCTGCTCGGCCTCGTCGTGAACCTCGTCTCCGACCTCGCCTACACGTGGATCGACCCACGTATCGACTTCGAAACCCGAGGTGTCTGATGGACGCCGTGGTGGATCCCCGACGGCCGGGTGGCTCAGCGCCGATCGCCCCGCCCCTGCCCCGCCAGGGGGTGCTGCGCCTTTCGCCCATCAACCGGCGGCGGCTCGACAATTTCAAGCGCAACCGGCGGGGCTACGGGTCGTTGATCCTGTTCATGCTGCTCTTCGTCCTTTCGCTGGGTGCGGATTTCATCGCCAACGACAAGCCGATCGTAGCCTCCTACAAGGGCGAAATCCTGTTCCCCTTCCTGCACGACTATCCGGAGGACAAGTTCGGCGGCTTTCTGGCGCAGACGGATTACCGCGATCCCGTCGTCGCGAAGGAGATCGAGGCCAACGGCTGGATGGTCTGGCCGCCGATCCGCTATTCCTACAACACCCACAACCTCGATCTGCCCGTGCCGGCCCCCTCCCCGCCGACCTGGATGCTCTCGGAGCGGCAATGCCGCGCCGCCCTCGAGCAACGGGGCGGCAAAGCGCCGGCCGCGCGGCCCTGCGACGCCATCGAATGGAACTGGCTCGGCACCGACGATCAGGGCCGCGATGTCGTGGCCCGGCTGATCTACGGATTTCGACTTTCGATCCTGTTCGGCCTGATCCTGGCCGGCATATCGTCCGTCATCGGCATCGCGGCCGGCGCCATTCAGGGCTATTTCGGTGGCTGGACCGACCTCATCATGCAGCGGGTGATCGAGATCTGGTCGTCGCTGCCGCATCTTTATCTGCTGATCATCGTGGCGGCGATCATCACCCCCTCCTTTTTCGTCCTGCTCGGTATCCTGCTGCTGTTCTCCTGGGTCAACCTCGTCCATGTGGTGCGGGCCGAGTTCCTGCGTGCCCGCAACCTCGAATATGTCACGGCCGCACGGGCGCTGGGCCTGTCGAATGCAAAAATCATGGTCAAGCACCTGCTCCCCAACGCCATGGTGGCGACGCTGACCTTCCTGCCCTTCGTGCTGAACGGCTCGATCACGACACTCACGTCGCTGGATTTCCTCGGCTTCGGCCTGCCGCCAGGGTCGCCCTCGCTGGGCGAACTGCTGCTGCAAGGCAAGAGCAACCTCCAGGCGCCGTGGCTTGGCTTGACGGGTTTTTTCACCATCGCCTTCATGCTGTCGCTGCTGATCTTCATCGGCGAGGCCGTGCGCGACGCCTTCGATCCGAGGAAGACGTTCCGGTAACGATCTTGCGGCATGGCTCGACCAGGACTACCGTAAGGAAAGTCCTTACGCGATGATCATGATCACCAGCAAACTGACTTCCAAGGCCCAGACGACCGTGCCTCAATCGGTTCGCCGAGCGCTCGATCTGCAGCCCGGGGACGAGATGGTTTACGAGGTTCGGGGCGATCACGTCGTCCTTTCGAAGGCAGGTCCAGCCTCGAAGGACGATCCTTTTGCCGAGTTCACGGAGTGGGACAGCGAGGCGGATCGGCAGGCCTATGGGAACCTTTAGGCAAGGTGACGTCGTTCGTGTCCCCTTTCCATATACCGACCGATCGACGCGGCAGTTCCGACCGGCTCTCGTCGTATCGAAGCACGGGCTTGGGTCTGCCGATACATTGCTCTGGGTTGTGATGATCACCAGCGCGATCAATCGCTCCTGGCCCGACGACATTCCGGTGCCTCCAAACTCTGACGCAACGGGATTGATGGCGGCATCGATCATCCGGGCCTGTAAGATCGCGACGATCGACTCCCGCCA